>CAVJQJ010000214.1:0-2048 GCA_963651715.1 Anaerovoracaceae bacterium | reverse complement strand
TCCATCGATGGATATTTCCAAGGCATCTAATTTCGAAAGATTTGTTTATGATCTGCTTGGAAAAAATGGGGCACGTGTTAAAAAACTGTTTGGACAGATTGAAACAAAAGGCAGTTTCGACCTTTCGGGGGCTGAGGGCAGTGACGGTGTAGAGTTTGCATCAGTATCTGAGTTTGGCTTTGAATCAGGTAAATCAACCCATGCGGATCGTTTGGAAACCATTCGGTATGTTGAAAAAGTGTTCGGCATCACGATTGATACACATACTGCAGATGGCATCAAGGTGGCAAGAGAGCATCAGCAGAAAGGGATTCCGATGATTGTCCTGGAAACTGCTCAGGCGGCTAAATTCAATGAAACGATCAATGAGGCACTTGGACGGGATGCTGAGCGCCCAGTAGGTTTTGAAAATATCGAGGATCTGCCGCAGCGTTTTGTTGTGATGCCTGTTGATGCATCGGAAGTCAAACAGTACATCGCTGAAAGAACGGGTTTATAAGAGTCGGAGGAAGTTCAATGCTTGATTTGGATGATGCATTGGCGGTTCTGCTTGAAGGGGCAGGATTGATAACTGACTCGGAGAAAGTGTCTCTGACTGAGGCATCGGGGCGCGTATTGGCGTCTGACCTGTATTCAGACATCATGGTGCCATCTGCAGATAATTCTGCAATGGATGGTTATGCTTTCAGGTATGCAGATTTTTCTTCAGGTGCGCAGCTGAGAGTTACCCAACGGATTCCTGCTGGTCATTGTGGTGTACGTCTTGGTGTTGGAGATGTCGCCAGGATCTTTACTGGTGCGCCGGTACCCGAGGGTGCGGATACAGTCATTCGTCAGGAATGGTGCTCTGTTGAGAATGGAATCCTGTCGTTTCATCATGCGGTTGAGCGGGGCGACGCCGTTCGTCGTATGGGGGATGATATTCGTGCTGGAGCGCTTGTCTTGAAGGCTGGGGTTCGTCTGGATGCTCGGCATCTGGGTTTGGTAGCATCGGTAGGTAAGACGGAAATTGACGTTGTCCGTCGTCCTCGGGTGGCATTGCTGGTGACAGGGAGTGAATTGGTTCCGCAGGGGAATGCGTTGCCTGCAGGAAAAATTTACAACTCCAATCAGACAATGCTTCGTTCATTGCTTGAGGATTTTGGTTGCACCGTTACCGAATATGGCATTGTGCCTGATGATTTTCAGATTACCCGTGAAAAATTGCTGCATGCGGCTCAGAATCATGATTGTGTCCTGACTTCTGGTGGCGTTTCTGTAGGAGATGAGGACCATGTCAAGCCGGTCATTCGGCAGAATGGTCAGATACATTTTTGGCGCGTTGCTATAAAGCCTGGAAAACCTGTTGTTTATGGTGAATTGTTTTTGTCAGATCAAAAGGCAACGCCAATCATCGGTCTGCCTGGAAATCCTGTCTCTGTGTTCGTGACTTTCCTGCTTTTTGTTCGACCTTACCTGTTGAAGATGCAGGGCATGGATGTGGTGATGCCTAAAGGTATTGCGGTCAAAAGTGCAGATAATTATGCAGGCGACAGGGAGCGTCGGGAATTTCTGCGTGCAAGATTGAATGATGAGAATAGGGTTGTCCTCTACAATAACCAAAGTTCTGGAGTTCTGTCATCATTGGCTTGGGGCGATGGGATTGTTGAAAACCCTGCGGGCCATATTATTGAAAAAGGCTCAATCGTAAAGTTTATCCCCTTCAGTTCGTTTTTCTATTCATGAAAATTACTATCCGTTTTTTTGCCAGTATCAGAGAGCAGTTGGACTGTTCAGACGAAGAAATATCTTTACCGGAATCGGTGGGGAATATTGGGCAGTTGCGCCTGTTTCTAATTGAACGTGGGGGAGTCTGGCGGGATGCCTTGTCTTATGAGAAACCCGTCAGGATGGCCTGTCAATTTGAAATGGCATCAGAAGAGACTGCATTGAGTGATGGTTGCGAGGTTGCTTTTTTCCCGCCGGTTACAGGGGGGTGAAAAACTGACAGAATAAAAAACCCCCAGCTAAGCTGGGGGTTCCAAAAAGCTTACAGCTATGGTGAGAAA
>CAVJQJ010000213.1:4187-5655 GCA_963651715.1 Anaerovoracaceae bacterium | reverse complement strand
CACGGAGACCGATTGCTGTCTCACAGTCAGGCGCCGCCAGCAACGATTCCACCTGGAATTCTGACAACGCATGCGGAAAACGCGCAGGCTGTTTCGCGGCATGCATCCTGGCACAGGGATTGACAGCAATCCGTCCAAGACGCATCTGATATTGGTAAAAACGCTTCAGAACCGTCAGACGACGGTTCGCAGACGACGCCTTGCTGGCAACATGGCGGGCAAGGAAATAGCTGTTCAACTGTTCTGGTCCTGCCTTGTCCAGATGGACACCTGTTTTTTCCTGATACAGCCATTGGGCAAAAAGCTTCAGGTCATTGCGGTAAGACGCCAGTGTATTGGCGGACAGTCCATCTTCCAGCCAGAGTGCGTCGCAGAATGCATCGATCAAAGCAGCATCCTCTGCTAGCAGCACAGCCTCATGCTTCTGTTTTTTTCCTGCCTCTTCCATTACCCGTCCGCCTGTTCGGTATCCAGCGCCCACTGCGCATGCTCTCGCACCAGCACAGAATCCATCGCCAGCATTCTGGTCAGTGCATCACGGATTGCTGTCTCATCAATCAACTGACTGCCACTCCGCAACGCATTGCCCAATCCGACCGCCAGATTCCGACACCAGCAATCATAACCGATCCGTCGGATAGGACTGCCTTCCATCTGTTGGTTGAACATTTCCTCTGTCAAACTGGATAATTCAACCAATGAGACGACATCCAGACGATGACGGGCTGCAAAATCAGGAACAACAGCAGGTTTTGCAAAACGGTTCCATGGACAGCAGAGCTGACATTCATCACAGCCATAGATGCGGTTGCCAATCAAGGGACGCAGTTCAACCGGGATACTTCCCCGAAGCTCAATCGTCAGATAGGAAATACACCGTCGGGCATCCACCGTTCTGGGCGACACAATCGCTCCGGTTGGACAGCTCTGGAAACAGCGTTGGCATCCCCCGCAGCGGCTGGCCTCAGATGCATCGACAGGCAACGGCAGATCGACAAGCATTTCCCCCAGAAAAAAGAAAGTCCCTGCGTGGCGGCTCACCAGCAGGTCATTCTTGCCCCGCCAGCCAATGCCCGCCTGCGCCGCAAGCGCAACCTCCATGATGGGGGCCGAATCCGTAAAGACACGGTAACCGAAAGGACCGATTTCTGCTGTCATCTGTGATGCCAGCTTCTGAAGACGGGAACGGAGGACACGATGGTAATCCCTGCCCCGAGCATAAAGCGAGACGCGTGCCCGTGATACATCTGCGGCTGACATCTTCTCACGCATCACTACATGGGGCCCCGTATCCTGAAGATAATCCATCCTGACTGAAACCACCCGTACAGTTCCCGGCACAATCTGCTCGGGATGGCAGCGTTTCAGACCATGCGAGGCCATGTAGTGCATCTCACCGTGATAGCCCTTTTCAAGCCAGCGGCTCAAACGCTCCTCTGCCCCCGCAATCGACACATCGGACACACGC
>CAVJQJ010000213.1:0-4177 GCA_963651715.1 Anaerovoracaceae bacterium | reverse complement strand
CACGCAGTTCAGAAAATCCGAGTTCGGTTGCCCACCCCCGCATTTTCTTGACCAATTCTGCTGATTTTTCCTCGGAATACATGTCTTTAGGTGCCATTTCGCCTTATCTGCAACGTTGCTTCTACTATAATAGTCAGGTTGACTAAAAGGACTGCCTTTTACCGCCTATCTTTTCACCGATTATGGATTCACTGATATTTTACTTAAAGGACGAAGCAGATACCGTGGCTTTAGGGGGGGCATTGGCTGAAATCCTCGAAAAAAGTCTTGGCATTCATCTGAAAGGCGACCTTGGCACAGGCAAAACCACCCTGACACGCGCCATGCTCCGTGCAACCGGCTATCAGGGACGCGTCAAGAGCCCGACCTATACCCTGGTTGAGCCCTACGAAATCACCCTCCATGGCGAGCAGGTCAACCTGATGCATTTTGACCTTTACCGTATGGGCTGCGCAGAAGAATTCCTTGATGCAGGCTTCAGGGACACATTCGACCAGAAAACCATCCGCATCATCGAATGGGCGGAAAAAGCCGACACCCTGCTTGAACCACCCGACATCGTAGTCTCACTCAGCATCAAGAACGAGGGCCGACAGGCTGAGCTCTCCGCCGCATCTGACAGGGGCAGGAACTGCCTGAGCAGACTGAATTTCCGATAGAAACAGATATGCCATGAACATCCGACCATCCTATCAGACCATTCTCAACCGTTTTTTCTTCCTGTTTGCCATGCTGGTCACCCTGCTGGCATTTTCCCGGGCAACCGCAGGCAACGTTGTCGCGGTCCGCTCGTGGCCATCAGAAGAAAGTTCACGCGTCACGATTGAGCACGATGGGGTCGTCCAGCACCGCCATTTCCAGCTCTCCAACCCAAGCAGACTGGTACTGGACATCAGGAATGCACCTTTGAATGACATCATCAAAAGCATCACCAACAAAATCCAACCGGATGACCCATTCATCAAGAACGCACGTGCCGCACAGTTTGATCCAGAAACCGTCCGGCTCGTATTCGACCTGAAACAGCCAATATCCACGCAGGTGTTCACCCTGGCACCTGTTGGCCAATACAAGAACCGCCTCGTACTTGATGTTTTCCCGAAATCGGCCCGTAAGTCCCAGAAAACCATCGCCCAGACAAAGAGAACACACACCACACCTGTAGTGACAGGCAGTTCCCGGCCCCGAACAGGCCCAGTCAACCTGAACCGCTCTGTACTCGTGGTCATCGACCCAGGTCATGGCGGTGAGGACTCAGGTGCCATCGGGGCAAACGGCACCAAAGAAAAAGACGTTGTCCTCGCTATTGGCAAACGACTGAAACGCAGGATTGAGACCCAGCCGAACATGCGCGTCATGATGAACCGCAACAGCGATTTCTTCGTTCCATTGGGTACCCGTGTCAAGAAAGCCCGCAATGCAAAAGCCGACCTCTTCATCTCCATCCATGCGGATGCCTTTACCTCCCCATCGGCTAGAGGTTCCTCAGTCTTTATCCTCTCAGAAAAAGGCGCATCCTCAACCACCGCCCGCATGCTGGCAAACCGTGAAAACGCGTCCGACCTGATTGGCGGCACCAACATCAGGAATCAGGAAAGTCAGGTCGCCAACGTCCTGCTCGACATGTCCGTCACTGCCCAGATCAAACAAAGCAGGAAACTGGCAGATCTGGTGTTAGGTGAAATGGGCAAGATCAACACACTGCATAAAGGTCAGGTTGAACAGGCGGCTTTTGCTGTGCTCAAGGCACCGGATATCCCAAGCATCCTCGTTGAGACAGCTTTCATCTCAAACCCTGAGGAAGAAGCCAAGCTGAACACCGAATCCCATCAGGAAGCCATTGCGAATGCCATCCTGACAGGTGTTAAAGCCTATTTCGCGCAGAATCCACCACATGCGAAATAAAAGCTGAGAAAGGACAGATGGGAACCGTTAAATGCGGTAAAATAGCGGTTCTCTGAATGCATCCGTAGCTCAATGGATAGAGTACTGCCCTCCGAAGGCAGGGGTTGTGGGTTCGATCCCCGCCGGATGCGCCACCGATTTCATGAAAAGCCGTCTGATGACGGCTTTTTTATTGTCAGCCCCCCTGTCTTTCAGCTGCACGGCAGAACAACCTGACGACCCACCAGCCATCATACCTGCCTACTCATGAAACCATATAGCCAATGATACCGGTACCGCACTGAAACAGCCAGCCTGGACATCACCCTTTCACCAAATCCTCTGCATGTCTGATCAGATATGGTACGGCTACAAATCATAGTTAGCACTCACTTATTTTTAAGCATAAACAGGATTGATTAGCCACCATCTCACAACTGGATTTACCTGTATATTTGCCAGTATGTGCCCGATTGCAGACCAGGCAGCGATGTTTCGTCAACCTGGATTGCAGACACATCTTCCGCTGTCGATATCAGTACCACCATGAAGGAGCTCGATGATGCAATCCACCATCCATCAGGTTCGTCAACGATCTGCTGAATACGGCAGTAAATTACAGAAAACAATAAGCGAAGTGATTACTTACTTCTAATGAAGTATCATGAAACACAACAACACTGGAAAGTAACCTGTCCATCTTCGATTCCATAACAGCCGCATCCTGGAATCTGACGGATGTCGGGAGGACCGTATTCAGGCAAGAAATAGACATCTGACGCACGCTGACACAGAAGCCTGATAAAGTATTTCACCAATAGGTACAAAAAAGATGGCCGGCAAAATGCCGGCCATCCTATCTATCTGAAACGCCTGTTACGGCATAATCATCTGATTATTTTGCTTCAGTAGCAGCAGTTTCAAATTTGTATTTACGTGCTGGTTTGCCCAGACGTGGGATGACGAAGGTCATCAGGATGAACGCCAGGGCAGACATACCACCGGAGATGGAGAATGCGGCGGTCCAGCCCAGTGCGGTTGCAACTGCAGCACCGACACCACCACCGAAGATGGAGGCAACAGCCTTAGCAGCCCAGAAGCAGCCGTAGTTCTGTGCGGAGAATGCGGTACCGAACAGATCCTGGTTGATCGCTGGGAACAGTGCGTAAGAACCACCTGCGGTGAAGAAGGCAACTGCCAGCATCAGGATGAAGAATGGAACGCCCATTGGTGCAACGGTACCGAACAGGAACATTGCGATTGCGTTCACACCGAACATGATGGACAGGGTCTTGTAACGGCCGATCTTATCGGAAACAGCACCCCAGAATGGACGGCAGCCACCGTTGAACAGGTTCTGCATCATAACGCAGATCGCCATCATGCCTGGTTCAATACCCATGGAACGGCCGAATGGAGCGGAGTTTGCAACCAGGAACAGGAAACCGAAGTTGACGGAGAAGAAGGACAGCCAGCACAGCCAGAAATGTTTGGTAGACAGCATTTCCTTGGTTGGGAAGTCTTTTTCAGTTGGAACTGGTTTCTTAGGTTTTGCACCACCTGGGAAACGGACGAAGAATGCGATCAGGACGATGAAGCCTGCCATGATAACGCCGGTGATCTTCAGTGCCATACGGACACCCATGTCAGGGTCCTGAATGATGACGGTGATCAGTGGCAGGAATGGCAGAACGCCAAGGCCGTAACCTGCTGCGGTGAAGCCGGATGCCATACCACGGCGGTCTGGCCACCAGCGGTTTGCGGTTGCGATCGCGATACCGTAGATGACGCCGATACCTGCACCTGCGAGGGTGTACAGGACGTACAGGACTGGGATATTAGGTGCGAAACCCATACCGGACCAACCGACGAGGACCATCAGGCCGCCGACGATACATGGTGGCTTTGGACCAACACGGTCAACGAAGTAACCACCGGTAGGCTGGGAAACAGACTGAATGACCTGAGACAGGGTAAATGCAACCTGGACGATTGCCAGGGTGGTACCCAGTTCTCTCATCATTGGACGGGAATACAGTGTCCAGGAATACTGAACACCCGAGATCATACACATCAGCATGACTGCCAAAAACAGATACCAGACGCGCAGGCCACCGGCTTTGCGTGGATCTTCATTTTCGCGATCGTCAGCTGCAACTGCTGCTGTACTCATCTTTACGATCCTCTATTCAAGTTTTCTTATTCATCAAGAGCAGGAGACAGAGCGGTGAATTGATCTGATGCCAATTTCTACTGGTATCTGCGAGCTCCCCAGTCAGTGGAACCTATACGG
>CAVJQJ010000212.1:0-16026 GCA_963651715.1 Anaerovoracaceae bacterium | reverse complement strand
CGGTACTGCTGAGTCTTGTCCTCAGTGTAGGTTGTTCCGAAATACCGGTCACAGACATCCAGATACATCGCATCGGAAATATGACCAATCCCGCCGAGACGAGCCGCCACCAAAGCCAGTTCTGATGTGGAAATATCGACACCCATACCCCCGATCACAATCGGGACATATTCTTTCCCGCCCAGAACCAACCGGAAATCATCTACACACTTCATTACAATCCTTAGACTCTCGAAACCTGGATCTTAATCTTCCATCTCTCAGGAAATTGCATCAATCTCCATCGAAAATACAGCTAAAATCCTCTAATTTCTTTTTTATTATGTGTTATGCCATTTCTGTTGCCCGACCAGCTGTTTTCCTGTCATCCTGATGCGGGCAAATCACGGCCATTATAAATGATAATGCAAGCAAAACCATGCCTTCAGGGGGCATCTGTTCGGTTCCGCCTGCATCATGTGTATCAATGAGACATCAATACGGGAACGTTGGATTCTTCCAAGATCGTACGGGTCACCCCTCCCAGCAGGAATTCACGGAAACGGGTATGGCCATACCCCCCCATGACCAGCAGATCCGTCCCCTGCTGCGCCGCCAGTTCGAGCAGTGAATCACCGATCTTGCTGCTCTTCTGTGGTGGGAGAATCTCGACATTGACGCCATGACGTCTGAGGTATTCCGCGATGTCCGTACCGGCAACCGCCACATCCATATCACTCTCTGCGTCGATGTTGTACATGACAATCTGCGCCACCTCTGCCTTTTTCAGCAACGGCAGCGCATCGACAACCGCACGGATGGATTCACGGCTGCCATTCCAGCAGATCATCACCTTGCTGCCGACGGTTTCCTTCTCGTATTTTGGCGGCACGATGAGCGTAGGACGGCCTGAATTCATCATGACAAATTCAGGAAAATCCGGTGTCACGGACGCACCTTTTGCATCGAGATCGGTTCTGCCGATGACAATCAGGTCGGCTGTCCGTCCCAGCTTGGAAACGCCTTCACTGGCTTCGCCATCAACAACACGACCTTCATAGGAGGTCAGGCCGAGAGGACGGACATCATCCTCGAATTCCTGAACGTATTTGCCTGCCCTGTCACGCAGGAATCTCAGGTGTGTCGCCAACGCGGGATCCCTGTCGTCAATCTGCTCCTGATAAAAGCTCCGGGTTGAAATACCGATCATTGCGACCCCCAACAGATGGGCTTCATCCGCCAGTGCAAGATTGGCTGCAATGCGGGCTCTTTTCCCCAGGATATCCTGCTTGTCCAGATGAACCAGAATTGTCTTATATGACATAGCAACCTCCATTCAAGTTGAGACGGCTGGTCCTGCCTATGACAGGCAGGGCTACCTGATCATTGTTCCAGATTAAAGGCCTTATGCAGTGCACGGACAGCCAGTTCCATGTATTTTTCATCAATCAAGCAGGAAATCTTGATTTCAGACGTAGAGATCATCAGGATATTGATGCCTTCGCTGGACAGGGTGTTGAACATCTTGGATGCAACACCGACATGGCTGCGCATACCGATACCGATTGCGGAGACCTTGGAGACCTTGGTATCGCCCTGGATATCGGTCGCACCGATTTCGCCCTTGACCTGATTGTTCAGCAGATCCATCGCACGGTTGTAGTCTGGGCGGGGAACAGTAAAGGTGAAGTCTGTCTTACCGCCAACAGACTGGTTCTGGATGATCATGTCGACTTCGATATTCGCAGCAGCAATCGCACCGAGAATCTGTGATGCGATGCCAGGACGGTCAGGTACTCCCAGAACGGTGATTTTTGCTTCATCGCGGCTGAATGCGATGCCAGAGATAACTGTCGATTCCATATGAGTATGTTCTTCTTCAAAAGTAATCAGGGTGCCGGATTTTGCCTCTTCTTCAAGCGGCATCATCGGATCGGTCAGGGAGGAAAGCACGCGGGTTGGCACGTGATAGCTGCCAGCCAGTTCCACAGAACGGGTCTGAAGCACCTTGGACCCCAAAGATGCCATTTCCAGCATTTCTTCAAAGGTGATCTTCGTCAGGCGTTTTGCATCGGAAACCACGCGTGGGTCTGTCGTGTAGACACCATCCACATCAGTATAGATGAGACATTCATCCGCCTTGAGCGCCGCCGCCATCGCCACAGCGGATGTATCAGAGCCGCCACGGCCAAGGGTTGTGATTTCGTTCAGGTCATTGACCCCCTGGAAGCCTGCCACGATGACAATCTTGCCTTCATCCAGGTGTGAACGAACTTTCTGATCGTCAATAGACTGGATACGTGCCTTGGTGTGTGATGAATCGGTACGGACTGGAACCTGCCAGCCGGTAAAGGAAATCGCTTGTTTACCCAACTGCTGCAATGCCAGGGAGAGCAGACCGATGGAGACCTGTTCGCCCGTGGAAGAAATCATATCCAGTTCACGCTGATCTGGTTCCGGCATGATTTCGCGTGCCAAACCAATCAACCGGTTGGTTTCACCTGCCATGGCAGATGGAACAACGACTACCTGATAGCCGGCATCATGCCATTTGGCGACACGCCGTGCCACATTCTTGATGCGGTCGATGGATCCCATCGATGTACCGCCATATTTATGTACGACTAGAGCCATAAAATTTAAACATTCGAAAGTGATAAAAGTTCAGCTTGCACTTTACCGTAAAAACGGATGACTTGCACATGAGCTAGCTCAACTATTGACTGTTTATACCAATCAACCCAATGTTTCCCAACGCAATCTGACGCATTTGCCGGATTTGCCGATATATTGGACTGACTGCCCTATTCCCACCGCATAAACCAAGGTTTCACCAAAGTAGATGGATGGCATGAACCTGCGGTCATTGCCGGATATCCCAGCATCCTGATAGAGGGTCTTGAGATCCTTGGATGGCCGCCCTTCGACTTTCAGGGCCGTACTGCCCGCATAGGGTCTCAGGGTAAAGATCCTGTTCCGCAACCAGTCAAGGTCAAAGCCTGTATCGCTCTGCTCGAAGACCAGTTTTCCATACCAGGTACGGAACTGGATACTTGGTTCACCGTTCCAGTTGAACTGGATGGCGCTCTCAGGGGGCTGACGTTCTGCTGTCTGTTCTGTCATGGTGACTTTATCCCTATATTTCCGGATGATTTTCCCATCCATTCTCAATTCTGTCTGGACATCGTGATTCCTGCCCAGCAGCTGATGACGCATTTCATGGAACCATGCTGTGGACGGAATACGGACATGATGCTGTGCCAGCCAGTACTGCAGGAGATTGTCTATCCTGTCTGAAGGCAATGTCCTGACAATGCCCATATCCAATGATTGTCCATCCACTGAACACTGATGGCAATCCGTCTCCGCCAGGGTATTCAGAAGCCTTGATGCCGTCCTGACGTGATCAGCGGTTGATGACAACCTTTTCTCGAACCCCGGAAAATATGATGACAGCAACGGCATGATGCGGTGACGGATGGCATTGCGGGTATATTTCGTGTCGCTGTTGGATTCATCTTCGATATGCGCCAGCTGATGCAACGCACACCAAGCCGCCAGTGCATCTTTCGAAACATCGAGCAGGGGTCTGCCAAGGTAAACCTCAGAACCTTCATCCACACCCGCCAATCTGGTGCAGACATCCATCCCGGATAATCCCGCCAGTCCTGTTCCGCGCAGCAGCTGTATGAGCACGGTTTCCGCCTGATCATCGCGGTGATGTGCAGTCAACAGCAGCGAGATGCCATGTTTCCGGCACAACGCTGCCAACGACTGATAGCGTTTCTGACGGGCATCCGCCTCAACACCTTCCCCACTGCTGAAATCGACCCTCACCCTGACTGTATCGAAAGAGACAGTCAACGATGAACAGGTTTCCTGACAATGTCTGCACCAGTCATCCGCATTAGGACTGATTCCATGATGGATATAGAATGCATACAGTTTCCAGTGATGCTGCTCCGCATACCGTTTTGCCAGATAGAGCAATGCTGTCGAGTCAACGCCACCGCTGTACGCGACAGCCATCCGTCTTTCCGTCTGAGGCAGACCTTCTGCCATCTGTCCAGAAAAAACGCGCGTCTGGATGCTCTCCAGCGCGCGTTCAAAGATTTCTTCAATCTGTGACAAGACCTGTCCCTAGGCAACGGAAACGGTATCACTGAATTTACCGAAGTTGAGCCATTTTGCCTGACGGGCCGCCAGCAGTTCATCGACTGGCACATCCTTGAGCTTATCGTAGGCTTCGAGCAGGGTCTTCTTCAGTATCGCCGCCATTTCAGGCATATTGCGATGCGCACCACCTTGTGGTTCTTCGACAATCCGGTCAATCATACCGATTTCTTTCAGGCGTTCTGCGGTCAGACCCAGTGCTTCCGCCGCTTCATTGGCACGTTCTGCAGTCTTCCAGAGAATCGATGCACAACCTTCCGGCGAGATGACGGAGTAGACGGAGTTCTGAAGCATCTGGATGACATCAGCAACCGCAATCGCCAGCGCACCACCGGAACCACCTTCACCGATCACGGTTGCAATGACAGGCACCTTGAGTTCCGCCATTTCGTAGAGGTTACGGCCGATCGCCTCAGACTGGCCACGTTCTTCCGCATCAATCCCTGGGAATGCACCCGGAGTATCCACAAAGGTGAAAATCGGCAAACCGAATTTTTCCGCAGTATGCATCAGGCGGAGCGCCTTACGGTAACCTTCTGGACGTGGCATACCGAAGTTACGGAAATTCCTTTCCTTGATGTCACGGCCTTTCTGATGACCGATCACAACACATGGAATACCATCCAGACGAGCCAGACCGCCAACAATCGCAGGGTCATCTGCAAACGCACGGTCGCCATGCAGTTCGTGGAAATCGGTGAAAATCTCAGCAATGTAATCGAGTGTGTATGGTCTGTTTGGATGACGCGCAATCTGGGAAACCTGCCATGGGGTCAGCCCCGCGTAGATGTCTTTTGTCAACTGACGGGCTTTTTCTTCCAGCTTCGCAATTTCATCAGAAATATCAAGGGAAGAATCCCCCTGAACGAGACGCAGTTCCTCGATCTTTGCATTCAGTTCAGCAATCGGCTGTTCGAAGCTGAGAAACATTGTTTTAGCCACACTATCTCCTTTTCGACCACATCCCAGCCGGACGCAGTCCCTACATTAAACTTTTGCTATTTTACAGGATGTCGATGGTAACGGCGCGGTTGCCGCCACCCGCATAATCAGGCACGACGCCATTCTGTGACACCACCAGGACGGTCTTCCAGTTCGATGCCCTTTTCTTTCAGTTCGTTACGGATCCTGTCTGCCTCTGCGTAGTTCTTGCCTTTTTTTGCTGCGAGACGTGCCTGGATCTGTTCTTCAATCCATGCAGTATCACCATCATCTGCACCGCCCTTGAGGAATTCGCCTGGATTGCGGTCCAACAGACCCAGCACACCCCCCAGAGATTTAAGCAGGGACGCGTTTTCAGTAGAACCAGTCCGGTTGACTTCACCCGCCAGCTCGAAGAGCACGGCAACGGCTTCCGCTGTATTGAAGTCATCATTCATCGCTTCCTTGAAGCGGGCCGCATAGCTGTTGGTCCAGTCGATATCGACAATCTTCGCATCCACACCATTCAGTGCGGTGTAAAGGCGGGTCAATGCGCCTTTTGCATCGTTGAGATGTGCATCGGAATAGTTGAGCGGACTCCGGTAGTGGGTACGGATGATGAAGAAACGCAGGACTTCTGCATCGTAGTCTTTCAGCACATCACGGATGGTAAAGAAGTTGCCCAGAGACTTGGACATCTTGACGTTGTCCACCCGGACGAAACCGTTGTGCATCCAGTAATTGACGAATTTCTTGCCGGATGCACCTTCAGACTGTGCAATCTCATTTTCATGATGCGGAAACTGCAGGTCAAAGCCGCCACCGTGGATGTCGAAATGCTCGCCAAGCAGTTTGCTGGACATGGCGGAACATTCGATGTGCCAGCCTGGACGGCCCTTACCCCATTTGGAATCCCATTTCGCTTCGTCCGGCTCAGTTTCCTTGGCGGATTTCCACAGGACGAAATCCAGCGGGTCATGTTTACCGGTATTGATATCGACACGTTCCCCCGCACGCAGGTCATCCAGTGATTTGCCGGACAATTTGCCGTAGCCCTTGAAGTCACGGACAGAATAGTTCACATCGCCGTCATCAGACTGATAAGCCAGACCGTTCTTTTCGAGTTTCTCGATGATACCCTGCATTTCAGGAATGAATTCTGTTGCTTTTGGCTCATGGTCTGGAGGCAGGATACCCAATGCCGCAGTGTCTTCATGCATATACTGCGTGAAACGTGCCGTCAGACTCAGCATGGATTCCCCGTTTTCACCCGCACGCTTGATGATCTTGTCATCGATATCGGTGATGTTGCGGACATAAGTCACATCGTACCCCAACGCCTTGAGCCAGCGGTATACGACGTCAAAGGACATCATCATGCGGGCATGCCCCATATGACAGTAGTCATAGATTGTCATACCACATACGTACATACCGACTTTACCGGGTTCAATCGATTTGAATACCTGTTTGCTTCTGGTCAAGCTGTTGTATATCTGAAGGTCGCCCATCTTTGAATCTGCTAAAAAACAATGAAACTTATATTTTACTGTGATTTTGACGCGTCCATTCAATTTTGCTGAAACATTCTGATGGATATCCGCCATTCTTTTGTCATGCTCAGCATTATCACTGTCAGTCTGAGTCTGCTAGAATGCTCTCACGAAACAAACACTTTGTGGATGATGCGCACAATCCTGTGAGGCATTGTCTGAAACCATCAACATTCTCAAGGAAAACCATGGCTGTTATTCTCAACACCAATTTCGGTAAGATCAAAATCGAACTGAATGCTGAAAAAGCACCTGTCACCGTCAAGAACTTCCTGGACTACGTCAACTCAGGTTTCTACAACGGCACCATCTTCCACCGTGTCATCGACAACTTCATGATCCAGGGCGGTGGCTTTGAACAGGATATGCGTCAGAAACGCACCAATACCCCAATCACCAACGAAGCGAAAAACGGTCTGTCCAACCTGCGTTACACCATCGCAATGGCACGCACCAACGACCCACATTCCGCAACCGCACAGTTCTACATCAACGTCGCAGACAACAAATTCCTCGACTACCCAGGCCATGACGGCTGGGGTTACTGCGTATTCGGTAAAATCACCGAAGGCATGGACGTTGTCGACCAGATCAAAGGTGTCAGAACCATCACCCATCCAACCGGCCATCAGGACGTTCCACTGGAAAGCGTCATCATCGAATCCGCTGAAGAAGTCTGATTCATCTGACAGCCTGAACCATGAAACAGCCTGCACGTTTTAAAGCGGTTTTTTTCTCAGACCTCCATCTGTCGAAAGACCTGCCTAAAACCACGCAGGCTTTTCTGTCTTTCATGGAGACCATCGGTCCCCAGACCGAGGAGCTGTATATCCTCGGCGATCTTTTCCAGTACTGGATCGGCGATGATGATATGAGCGATCCCTACTGGCAGACCATCATCCAAAGCATCCGTACCCTGTCGGACAAGGGCATCAAGGTTTTTTGGGTCTGTGGCAACCGCGACTTCCTGACCGGCAAAAAATTCCTGAAAGCGACCGGTGCCTCCGCCGCAAAAGAACCCGGCACCCTGCAGCTTGGCAATCTGCGCATCGCATTCGTCCATGGCGATGCACAATGCACGGACGACGAAGCCTATATGAAATTCCGGAGGAAGGTCAGGAATCCAATCTGGCGTTTCTTCTTCCTGCTGATTCCCCTGTCAAAACGCAAATCCATTGTCGCCGGAGCAAGGAAAGACAGCACCCGGAGCAATCAGGCAAAATCCGCAAAGATCATGGACGTCAGTCCTGACGCCATCAAGGCGGTCTTTGCAACATCTGGTGCCGATGTCCTGATCCACGGACATACCCACCACCCTGATGACCATGCGGTTGTCATGCCAGACGGTGAAAAGCATCGGCTCGTCCTCTCTGACTGGAACCTGGATGACGGCAATCCCCGAGGTGACTGGATTTCTGTCACCGCTGACGGTGTCATTGAACGGCACAGCGTGAACTGATTCCCAAACAGCAAAAAGCCCCCGGATGGGAAACATCTGAGGGCTTTTTTTTGCTAACTGAATCGTCTGGTTCTGTTACTGCAGGGAGAATTCCACCCTGTTCGCAGCATCCCCTTCGTGATTGCTCTGCAGGACAAAGAGCCTTTCATCCGGCACCTTGCCTTTTTCAAGCAGCCATTCCTTGACCGCCAGCGAACGTTTGTTTGCCAGCTTGATGAAGTCATCGAAGGTCGCGGACTTCGCATAATATTTCGCCAGCAGCAGTTCCATCTGGTCTGTCGGCAGGGACTTGTTCATACCGATCCAGTTGGTTGGTTTCTCAAAGCTTTCCTTCCGGTACAGGGTCCGGACGCCATCCGCATATTCCGCATCAGTCAGGGTAACCTTGTCAGCCTCTGTCAACCCCGTTGATTTACGTTTCATTTCACGGATCTTTCTGAGGATCTTCTGCTTACCGATACCGATTGCATCAGCTTCTTTATCATATTTGCCGGTGATTTCCAGTTTGAGTGCAGGACGTTCGTTCAATGCCTTCACCATGGTTTCCAGCACCTTGGTCTGTGCAGGACCGATGACCGCCTGCCCCGGGTCGAACATCACATGGGACAACTCGACATCGCTGCAACCGACCAGTGACGCCAGCAGACTGAATGGCGCTGTGACCGCCTTTGTCAGGACGTTGACAATCACCTTGAGGACAATCCCGCCAACCGAGAACTGCGGATCATCCAATGAACCGCCGACTGGCAGATTCAGGTCGATGACACCATGACGGTCTTTCAGCAGTGCCAATGCCAGACGGATCGGCACGTTGAGGATTGGGGTGCCTTTCACTTCCCTGCCCAACGTCAGCTGGTCAAGAATCAGCTGGTTATCCGCCTTCAGCTGACGGTCTTCAATCCGGTAACGGACATCAAACGACAGCTTGCCTTTCTGGATGGCATAGCCGATATATTTACCGGAATACGAGCTGAACTGAGCCAGTTCCATCCCTTTCACGCTGCATGCCAGATCAAGCAACAGTTTTTCACTCAGCAGGTTTGCACGTCCACCAATAACGAGCGGTGCCCCGTTGACCTTGCCCTTGACGGAGATTGACGACTGGGTATCCGCCTTGGTGGAGATATCCGTAACCGTCCCGTTCAGGCTCATCAGGTTTGCCGTGTAGTGTGGACGGATGAAGTTATCGGTAAAGCGTACCCGACCGTTCGTCAGGACGAATTTCTTGACGAACAACGAGTAGTTTGGCGGTGTAGCCGGTTCTGCCCGTGTATAGGCAGGCGCAGCTTCATCCGATGTTTCATCCGGTGCGGCATCGTGTGGCGACATCACAGCAGAAATCGGAGGAGTCTTGACCGCATTTTCCGAGTCAGGTTTAGGTCCTTCATCGGCGTTTTCAAATGGCAGCCCTTCATCAGCACGGGTCAGGCTTCGACGGCCACCAGCTGTACTGGTGAGGATATCGCGGACGTTCAGGACACCGCTTTCACGCAGGATGAGTCGTGCAAAGAATTTATCGAGAACGACCTGATTGACCACCACATTCATTGGATCCAGTGTTGCCCTGACGCCATTGAGCTTCATGACATTCCAGTCGACGAAAGCCTCACCGGTAATCTGGTCAATGGTGACGACATGGTCAACCGACGCATTCCCATTGAAGGAACCTTTCAGGGTATCGCCGTTCTTGAGCAGCTGTGCCCGCCCCTGCGCACTGAGGTCTGCACGTTTGATGACCATATTGACCTTGTCATCGATGAATGTCTGGATGAAGGATACATCGACATTCTTGACGTTCAGGTTCAGATCGGCTTTCAGTGGCGACAGAGCGACAGAACCCTTGACGTCCAGTTTGCCCCGCTTGTTGACGGTTGCGGTGACAGTCACCTGTGATGGATGGCTGAAGTCACTGGAGAGCCCATCGGCACCAACATTCAGGTCGGTGACCAGCACAGGAACCTTCTTCTTGGAGAAGACGCTGTTGAAATTGACTGTCCAATCCTTCAGGTCAATGCGGTTGACCGTAAAGCCGAAAGCACCACCCGCCGCTTTTGCCACCTTTCGGACCGTGTCATGGGCTTTCTTCCGGGCATCCTCTGGCGTTGCCTTCAGGTCAAAACGGAGGTTGACCTTTTCAGAGAGAACCTTCTCAACCGTTGCGTTGCGTTCGCCCAGATCGACATGGACATCATCAATCTGCAGGCTGAGGTCCTTCATCCCGAAATCTTCTGGAATCTGTTTCATGCCATCATCAACCTTGATGACTGCACCATCCAGCACGAATTTCTTCATGTTGATGATCATGCCACTCGAACTGGAGGATGAGGATTCCTCATCCAGCGCGGTTTCATCGGTAGCTGGTGCGACAACGGCATCAGCAGGTTGCCCTGGAATGGTTGGCGCATAGCTACTGTATGCCCCGGCAATCGGTGTCAGTTTTGCCATCTGTTCCACATTCATCACGCCAGAGGCACTACGGACGACCTTGATGTCCGGCTGTTTCAACGCCAGTTCAGCAATATTGATATCGCCCCTGAGCAGGTCACTTTCTTCCAGATCCAGAGTCATCTGAGGCAGATTGACCACAGGCTTGCCAGACAGTTCATTCAGCACAAGATTGTTCAGGAGCATGTTACCGCTGACGGTCAATGCCATTTCACCGGTTTCCGGTTTCATGAAGCCAACCTTGGCATCAATCCCCAACCTGCCGCTTTTCATGACAAAGTTTGGTTTGAACGGTGCATATTCCATATAGTCAGGCAGATTCAGGCTGTCGAGCTTGATGCCGAGGGAACCATCCTTGTTCTTGGTGAATGCACGTGCCTTGCCATCCAGCACAAATTTTTCCTGGTTGACATTGGCATTCAAATCCAGATCGATAAAGACATCGACATAGGACGGCATGTTGGAGACAAATGGAATATTGAGATTCAACGCATCAACCAGATGTTTCCGGCCTTTTGGCAGGTCATCGAATGTGATGGTACCGTTCGTAATCTGGATGTTGTTGACCGAGAAATAGGTTGGTTTCTTGTCTTTTTCCGGTTTCAGGGCAAAGGCGATGAAATCATCGAAGTTGTAGTGGTTTGCCCCAGTCCGGATGACATGGATGACCGGTTTATCCAGCTGGACTTCCTCAATGACCGGTGAAAGACGGAATACGGACTCTATCGAGGCATTGACCACCAGATGGTCAAACGAGGCAAAATCCTCCTTGCTGTTTGGCTCAGACAGATGGAGACCATCCATGGTGACAGTCAATGTCAGCGGATTGAAGGAAACATCCTGGAAATCGACGGTACGGTGGAATTTCTCAGCGACAAAGTCCTGTGCCTTGGATTTGATGATGCCCGGCAACGCAAAGAAACCGACCACACACCAGACGACAAAAAGCCCAGCCAAACCGATGACAGTCCATCTGAGCCATTTCTTACGCCAGTATTCTTTCAGCCTTGTCTTGAAATCGGGTTTTTCCTCTGGATTCCCAGGGGTATCACCTACAGGGTTTTCTGTCTGATTCTGCATATCTTTTCTGTCTATTCTGCGATTTATCCCGGCAAAAAAACACCTTTTTCAACCTGTCGCTTAACAAGTTTACATCTTAAAGAAAAGCGTTTTTAAAATAAACAGGAAAATGTTACAAAACCGTGATAAAAAAAGGGAAATCATGCCTTTTCCAAGGCATCTGAGAGACTTTATTCCATCAGCTTGTTCAGCTGTTCCGCACTGATGGTATGCTCATCTTCCGTCCCTTCCTCGACAGGAATGCCGGCGGACTGAAGAGCTTTTGTGAGCTGCTGGATACGGCGCTCCTGTGCGGCATTGTTGTTAATCAGGCCATGCAGTGCCTTGATGAGCGGGTCATCCTCATTGGCGGTGATGCCATAGGAGTTGAAAAGTTTCGTCGCCGCATCCTGTTTTCCTTTGGCTGCAGGCTCTTCTTTCATGATGATACGGGCAGGATTGCCGACAGCGGTCGCACCGGCAGGCACCTCACGCACAACCACTGCATTCGAGCCGACCTTGGCACCATCCCCCACGGTAAAACTGCCCAGCACCTGTGCGTTTGCGCCGCAGATGACACCGTTACCCAATGTTGGATGACGTTTCTTGCCTTTCGTCAGGGAAGTCCCCCCCAAGGTCACCCCTTGGTAGATTGTGCAGTCATCGCCGACTTCCGCCGTTTCACCAATGACAACACCACATCCATGGTCAATGAACACCCTTCTGCCAATCACCGCAGCAGGATGGATCTCAATGCCCGTGATGACACGTGCCAGATGGGAGAGGAAACGTGACAGCCATTTCATCCCATGATTCCAGAACCAGTGGGAAAGGCGGTGGATGGCCAACGCCTGAAAACCAGGATAGCAGGTAACGATCTCCCAACCGCTTCGCGCGGCAGGATCACGCTCCATGATGCTTCTGATATCTTCCCTGAAACGACCGAACATTTTTCAACAAAAACAATAAATATCAATGGGTGCAGATGATAACCGCTTCTGAAGAAATCTGCACGGGAAACGCACCCAAAAAGATGGAAAAGAAGATGTTACCACAATTCCTACTTATACGGTAGGAATCATAGATATCCGTTATGGATGCGCTGTGGAATACTGTCAGACTTTTCCTGATGCCTTGATACGCTGCCGACGGGCTTCATACAGACAGACGCCCGATGCCACCGAAATATTCAGGCTTTCGACGGTGCCGCTCATTGGAATCACCGCCAGTTCATCGCAGGTCTCTGCGGTCAAGCGACGCATCCCATCCCCTTCAGACCCCATGACAAATGCCGTGCCGCCGGTATAGTCCAGATCATAGAGACTCTTGGTCGCCGCATCGGATGTCCCGACAACCCAGATATTCCGTTCTTTCAGCTGACGCAATGTACGCGCCAGATTGGTGACGGTGATGTAAGGCACGGTCTGGGCGGCACCACTGGCGACTTTCTCAACGGTTGCATTGATGCCGACAGAACGGTCCTTCGGTGCAATGATCGCATGCGCGCCGACACTGTCTGCCACACGGAAACATGCGCCGAGGTTATGAGGATCCGTGATGCCATCCAGCACCAGCAGCAGTGGTGCACCTTCAACCGCATCCAGCAGTTCATCGAGATTACGGGCAAGTGAAAGCGGTTCTGCCATGGCGACGACGCCCTGATGGCGGCGAGTCCCCACCATACGGTCAAGCCGCTGACCATCCGCCTGGATGATGCGGACGCCTGCATCCTTGGCCAGTTTCAACATATCCTGCATACGGTGGTCTGTACGGGAAGCATCGACATAGACGGCCTCAACGGATGAGGCTTCGTGACGGATGCGGGATGTCACCGCATGGAATCCAAATACTGCTTTTGTTTTCATGATCTCTTCTTGTTTTCGCGTTTTTTCTTCGATGGCATGATATATGGGCTGACTGATGGCGCTTTCACAGTTTCTGGCACAGCATCACCAGACTGCCCCGCTTCCGCCGATGCTGCCACCATCGGATAAGGTCCATCGATGAGATGGAAATCAATCTGACGGGCTTCAAGGTTCACCCGGGAAACGAGCACCTTGACCTTATCTCCCAGACAGAAACGGACACCGCCACGCTCGCCACGCAGTTCATGACGGATGTCATCATAATGATAGTAATCATCCCCCAGATCGGTCACATGGACCCGCCCTTCGACATACAGGCCTTCCAACTGGACAAAGATACCGAAACTGGTCACGGATGATATGGTGCCGGTGAATTCTTCCCCGAGCCTGTCACGCATATACCAGCATTTGAGCCACAGCTCGACATCATGGGACGCATCGTCCGCACGGCGTTCGTTTGCAGAACAGTGCAGTCCGAGCATTTCCCACATGGACATGTCTTTATCCATCTTCTTGGGACCTGCTCCGGTATTGCGGTTCTGTTCCGCCTGTTTCCGGATGGATGTCGGCACATCAAGATTCAGTTTCTTGCGGTCAATGTTTTTCGGGACATATTTCTCACCTGCCAGGATCGCCTTGATGACCCGGTGGGTCAACAGATCCGGATAACGCCTGATTGGACTGGTGAAGTGCATATAGGCATCGTAAGCCAGACCGAAATGTCCGATGTTTTCCGGAGTGTACATCGCCTGCTGCATCGAACGCAGCAGCATCGTCTGCAGGATACTGGCATCCGGTCTATCCACAATCTGTCTGGCGACCGCCGCATAATCCGCCGGCGTTGGAGACTCACCACCACCCAGCGTCAGCCCAGAGAGTGCCAGATAAGCCCGCAGCTGCTGGAGCTTCTCACCTTTTGGATTGGCATGGACACGGTACACCCCGTTATGGTGATGGTGCGCGATAAACTCAGCCGCACAGACATTGGCGACCAGCATGCACTCCTCAATCAGTTTATGGGCATCATTCCGGACACGTGGCAGGATTTTCTCAATCTTGCCGTTGTCGTTGCAGATGATTTCCGTCTCGACCGTCTCGAAATCAATCGCTCCCCGTTCTTCGCGCGCCGCCGCCAAAACCTTATACAGACTGTACAGGTCCTGCAGATGGGAAACCAGTGCTTTTCTCTGTTCCGCTTCTGGACCATTCGGATTCTGCAGGATGGCAAAAACCTCGGTATAGGTCAGTCTTGCCGCTGAGTGCATGACCGCTGGATAGAACTGGTAAGCGGAGACCTTGCCCCCAGAGGAAACGACCGCATCACAGACCATGACCAGACGGTCGACATCCGGGTTCAGGGAGCACAGTCCATTGGACAGTTTCTCCGGCAGCATCGGAATCACACGGCGTGGGAAGTAAGCGGATGTCGCACGGGACAGCGCATCCTCATCCAACGGCGTCCCCGGACGCACATAGTGGCTGACGTCCGCAATCGCCACAATCAGACGATGGCTGGCATCACCATCAACGGTGACGGGTTCACAATAGACGGCATCATCAAAGTCCCTGGCATCCTCGCCATCAATCGTCACCAGCGGAACATCCCTGAGATCGATACGCCCTTTGATGTCTTCCGGCAGTACAGTATCCGGCAGATCATTGGCATACTGCATCGCAGCCTTTGAGAAGACATGTGGCAGTCCAAACTTACGGACAGCAATCTCAATCTCCATCCCGGAATCCTCACGGTTGCCCAGGACTTCGGTGATCTTCGCCATCGGCGGCGCATAGCGTGTCGGCTGGACGGTCAGTTCGGCATCGACCACCTGCCCTTCCCTTGCCTTGCCCGGTTTGCCATCCAGCAGGATGTCATGGGCAATGCGACGGTCTTCCGGCACAATCATCCAGACACCGTTTTCACGGATGAGATGACCGACGAAATGCGAGGTCTCACGGGAGAGGACGGTGACAATGGTGCCTTCAGGACGGCCTTTGCTGTCTTTGGCAAAAATGCGGACATCAACCCGGTCATTGGGCATGACCTTGTGCATTTCCCGTTCGGACAGAAAGATGTCTTCTTCCCCATCATCCCGGATGACAAAGCCAAATCCGTCTGGATGCCCCTGCACGTACCCCGATATAAAATGGGCAGACGTGTTGACCTTGTAGCTGCCTTTGGCATCACGGACAATCTGTCCGTCACGCACCATGGCATCGATCCGTCTGAGGAGTCCGTCGAGTTCTTTTGTCTTGACCTGCAGGTTCTTGGCGATTGTCTTGACACCATAACCACGGGTTGTTTCCCGCAACACGGCCAAGATCTCTTCCCGGCTGGGGATGGGGTAGGGATATTGTTTCAATATTTGCTCCCGTTGATTGATCAGATTGTGAAAGCCCGCATCGCCTTCAATACAACAACATGATGCTTTTTTTTATAAATTTCCGCAAGCGTGTTGACACAAATGAATTAGGCTTTATAATAGCAGTCCTGTTCTGCACTGCAGGACAGGACAACTCGGAAAAATGCCCACGTGGCGGAATTGGTAGACGCGCATGGTTCAGGTCCATGTGC
>CAVJQJ010000211.1:5683-6337 GCA_963651715.1 Anaerovoracaceae bacterium | reverse complement strand
GAGAAAGGGTTTCAGCCTATCTCTGATAAATGTCCACAGATATCGTTACAGGCTCAAGAGACGACTGCTTCCCTTTTTTCTTATTCTGCTTTGTCTTTCTCTTTCATGTATTTCGACAGGTACACACTCTGTCCGATGACAAAGGCGATCATCAGTCCCATCCCACCAAAAAGCTTGAAACTGACCCAGGTCGATGTCGCATAACCTCCCCAGAATGCAACGTACAGGTTCAGGACCCCCATGAAAGCGAAGAATACCGTCCACGCCATATTGAGTTTTCCCCAGACTTCATCGGGTAGCTGGACTTTCTTTTCCATCATGCTGCGGATGAGGTTCTTCTTGAACAGCAGATTGGCACCGAACAGGATGACCGCAAACAGCCAGTAAAGGACGGTCGGTTTCCACTTGATGAATTCCTCACTGCCGAAGTAGATGGTCGCCCCACCGAAAACAATGACGACAATGACGGAAATCCAAAGCGTTGTCTCAATCTTCTGCCGTCTGACCAGCAGCCAGACAATCTGCAGGACACTGGCAATCACAGCCAGTGAGGTCGCAATCAGGATTGGCACGGACTGTTCCGGCACGGCTTGGCCTGAGGTAAAGACAGACAGATACTTATCCGTCATCGCCAGCGCGGATGATATGTTTTTC
>CAVJQJ010000211.1:0-5673 GCA_963651715.1 Anaerovoracaceae bacterium | reverse complement strand
ATGAAAAGGAGACGAAAAACAGGATGATTGGCAATAAATCAAAAAGGAACTTCATTTCTTACGCCTCAATCCTTTCAAAAACCGCCATCGATTCAACATGGGAAGTGTGCGGGAACATATTGACAACGCCAGCGAGCCGGAGCCGGTATTTCCCGGAACCAACCAGAATGCCTGCATCGCGTGCCAAGGTGGATGGATTGCAGGAAACGTAAACCATCCGTTTTGGACGGAACTGCGCATCATCGTCCGTCAGGTCTGCCAATGTCTGACAGAGCGCCATCGCACCATCTCTTGGCGGATCGATCAGGATACGGTCAAACGGTCTGAGCGCTTTCCATTCCTCAACGGTCATCTCAAAGAGGTTGCGTTCACGGAAAGTCGTCTTGTCCTGCAGGCCATTCAGCACAGCATTTTCCTGCGCCCGCTGTGTCAAGATTGCACTGCCTTCAATCCCGACCACTTCTTTTGCCTGACGGGCGATTGGCAGCGAAAAGTTGCCTAGACCGCAGAACAGGTCTGCAACGCGGTCTTCCGGCTGTATCTGGAGGAGTCTCAACGCACGGGAGACCAGCACCTGATTGATATGGTAGTTGACCTGTGTGAAGTCACCTGGCTTGAACGGCATGGTGACAGCAAATTCCGGCAGGACATACTGCAGCTGGTTTTCTTCTGGATAGTACAGACGGACGGTATCAGGTCCTTTTGTCTGAAGCCACCACTGGATGTTGTGGTCGTCAGCAAACTGCCTGAGCTTGACCTCATCCTGTTCTGTCAGCTGTGCCATGATACGGAGCAGGAGCGCCGTAATTGGACGGACACCATCACTGCCGATTGCCACCTCAATCTGAGGAATCTGCCTGAAGAGTGTCAGCGAGGCAATCAGTTCACGCAATGGCACAATCAGATCGGACATATGCTTCGGCAATACCCGGCATGCAGTCATATCGGTGATATAGCAGGACTGTTTTTCACGGAAACCGACCAGGACACCACCTTTCTTGGGCACATAATTGACGGACAGACGGGCACGGAAACGGTACCCCCAATAAGGGCCATGAATCGGTGGCAGCAGACTTTCCGCCTTGACCTTGCCGATATGCCAGAGGTTGTCTTCAAGCACACGCTGTTTGACAGCCACCTGGGCAGATGGTTCAATGTGCTGCATGGAACATCCGCCACACCGGCCAAAATAAGGACATTTCGGTTCGACACGCAGGGAAGAGGCTTTATGGACAGCAACCATCTTTGCCTGTTCCCAACGTTTCTTGTTCTTCCAGGTTTCCGCTGAAACGGTCTCTCCTGGCAGAGCGCCTTCGACAAAAACGACTTTGCCACTTGGCGTGCCATCTTCTTCCGGCAGATAACCAACGCCTCTGCCTTCTGCATCCAATGAATGGATTTTTACGATATTGATTGTTGAGTTTGCCATGCGTGTTCTTAGACAAATGAACGGCACGCCCTTCGCAAGAGTGTGCCGTCTATGTTCTTACGGTATCTGTTATTGGTGAGGCAGGTATTTTGTCGGGTCAACAGGTTTGCCTTGATAACGGATTTCGAAATGGAGTTTAACACGTTCACTGTCGGAATTACCCATTTCCGCAATCTGCTGTCCACGGGAGACCTTCTGCCCTTCTTTGACAAGGATTCGGTCGTTATGGGCATAGGCAGAAAGGACATTGTTGTTATGCTTGATGATGAGCAGATTGCCATACCCGTTCATCGCACCTTTGTGCAGGACAGTACCATCTGCCGCCGCGACGACTTTCTGTCCTTTGGTCCCAGAGATATCAATCCCCCGTCTTGCAGCTGTATAGGAAGAAATCACCTTGCCGTGGGTTGGCCATGACCAGGACACGCCCTGAACACTCGATACATTCCCTGCAGTCGTCTTTGTGGTTTCTGCTGTCTTATGGGTTGCAGCTGGAGTCGTCGAGGACGCTGCTGATGCAGTTTTGTGTGTTGAAGATGCTGTGGCTGCAGCCGGTTTCGCCGGCGCTGTTTTCGCCGCTGAGACAGCTGAAACCGTTTTTACTGCTGCATCAGGGTGCTGGACACGGAGCTTCTGGCCAACCTCAATCGAGTCGGCTGAACCCAGATTGTTCCATGCCACCAGATCAGCGACACTGTGGCCTGAACGTCTTGCAATACCTGACAGGGTATCGCCCGGCTCTACGGTATAGAAGGTGGTGGCCTTTCCGATCAATGGCTTGGGTTCTGCCACCGGTTTTGAAACAGACGCACTGGATGCAGTTCCCTGATCAGCCACCGGTGCCGTGGTCACCTCAGTATTTTCGGGACGCTGGACTCTCAGCACCTGTCCAACTTCAATGGTGTCTGGCATCGAGATGTTGTTCCATGCAATCAGTTCAGAAACGCTGTGGTTGGAACGTCTTGCAATCTGGGAAAGGGTATCCCCGGGTTCAACCGTATAGTTCACCGTATCTGCATCAATCATCTGCTTCTGTCTTGGATTGGTCATCCCGGAGAGATCGCTGATCGGTGCTGATGTCTGGGTGCTGCTACATGCACTGAGAAGCACACACGCCAGAATGGATAATGTATAAGCTGTTTTCTTCATAGAGGTCCCATGTACAGTACTTAACCGTTGCTGGTTCAGTTTGATATGGCCGTTATACCGCCTTCAACCTGTTTATTCCACCATTGTTTCAATATCTTACCATCTATTATATAAACCGTTTATCAGATAGTGGATTATCGGTCTGTTCTGGGCTTAATCCAGAAGCTTTGCCACCCCTGACAGGGTGTCTTGACAGGTCCAGTCAATCTGCAACGGCGTAACCGACACCCATCCCTGACTGACAGCATGAAAATCTGTTCCCACCCTCTCATCACGGATTGTGCCATAAGGACCGATCTGAAATGCCTTCTGTCCATTTTCCATCTTGACCGGAATAACACCGCTCGAGGGATTCCGACGGCCAAGGCGTGTCGCTTTATGTGTCTTCAGCTGCTCATAAGGCAAATTGGGAATATTCACATTGAACAGCCATGGCATCTTCAGCTGCCCATACAGCCTGTCGATGATATCCGCCGCGACTTTCGCCGCGCTGTCGAGCTGTTTCCAGCCAAAATCCACCTGTGAGAAGGCGATGGCGGGAATGTCGTAAAGGAATCCTTCTGTCGCACCGGCAACAGTGCCGGAATAGATGGTGTCTTCGCCGAGGTTCTGCCCCTGATTGATGCCAGACACAACTAGATCCGGACGCCAGGGAAGAACACCTGTCACGGCAATATGCACGCAGTCTGCCGGGGTGCCGGATACTGCGTAGCAGCTCTCTCCAACCTGATGGATTTCTATCGGATGACCGACCGTGAGGGAATTTGAACAGGCAGAACGGTTGCTGTCCGGCGCAACGACAACAACCTCTGCCTTGGTGGAAAGGATATCCGCCAGCACCTTGATGCCTGGCGCCTGCCAGCCATCATCGTTTGTAATCAGGATCCGCATGGTCATTTTTCCGCATTTCTGTCTATAGTGGATGACAGGCATGCAATGCCCATGCCTGAGAAATCACCGTTTTCTGGGCGCTGACAACAGTGTGAGCAGTCCCTCCAGTTCCGCCCGAATCTGTTTGATGTCCAGGGAAGGAGCCTCAACGGTTTCCTGCTGAGGTGGTACTTCAGGCTCCTCGGTGCGCACAACACGCTCATTGAGTTTGTTTCGGGCACCGATGATAGTATAGCCCTGATCATACAGCAACTCGCGGATGCGTCTGATCAGCAGGACCTCATGGTGCTGATAGTAGCGCCGGTTACCACGACGCTTGACCGGTTTCAGCTGGGTGAATTCGTGTTCCCAGTAACGCAGAACATGGGGTTTGACACCACACAATTCGCTGACTTCACCAATGGTGAAATAACGTTTTGCAGGAATCGATGGTAACGCAGCTGTTTCCGTTTTCTGTACCTTTTCGTTCATCGAATCTCACTTCCCCAGTCTGTTGAGCTTTTACTCGACCATAGCCTTGAGTTTCTGGCTCGCATGGAAAGTCACAACACGACGTGCTGTGATTGGGATTTCTTCCCCGGTTCTTGGGTTTCTTCCTGGTCTCTGTGGCTTGTCACGAAGCTGGAAATTGCCAAACCCGGACAGTTTGACAATATCCCCTTTTTCAAGCGCGATACAGATTTCCTCAAAGAAGGTTTCAACCATTTCCTTGGCTTCACGTTTGTTCAGCCCCACCTGTTCGTACAGAAGTTCTGTCAGTTCCGCCTTGGTCAGGGTTGAAGCGTCTTTCTCATCATCCATAAAATCGGATGCAATATCACCATTTCTCATTATATTTATTATATCCACTGTTTTCTTCAGGAATCATGCACGCAACTTGGCGCCAACGCCTTTTTCCACCGCAGCAACAAAAGCATTGACAGCCGCCTCGACGACTTCGTCCTGCAATGTGCCATTGCTATCCTGCAGGGTGAAACGGAACGCCAGGCTCTTTTCATCGGCTTCCAGACCTTTACCGCGATAATCATCAAACAAAACAACGCTTTGCATGATACCACACTGCGGATTATTATCTTTTTCCTTGTTAAAGATGTCAATGATATCCTGAACAGGTACTGCTGTTTTCACCAACAGCGCGATATCACGTGTCACCGGCTGGAATCTGGAAATCTCGCTGTACTGTGGAACATTGATGTCCTGCAGTGGCTTGATGTCGATTTCGAACAGAACCGGTGCGTGTGGCAGATCGTATTTGTGCTGCAAAGATGGGTGCAATTCACCGATAACACCGATTTCCTCACCATTCAGCAACACCTTTGCACAACGTCCAGGATGCAACGCTGGATGTTCCGCCTTGACGAAACGCAATTTTGCCGGTGCAGCCAGTGATTCGAGGTCTGCCTTGACATCAAAGAAGTCGATCTGACGTGATGTCAGCCCCCACTGTTCTTCTTCTGCCAAACCATAAGCCGCCGCTGTCAGACGCTTAGGCTGTTCATAGCCCTTGACACTCAGTGGACCATCTTCAACCGCTGGATTTCTGAGGAAAACCGAACCGATCTCAAACAGACGGATACGGGAAACCTTACGGTTGATATTGAACTGGATGTTGGAAACCAGATTGCCAATCATGGTGGTACGCATGACGCTCATCTGGCTGGCGATTGGATTGAGCAGACGGATTGGATTGTCATTACCTGCAAAATCTTTTTCCCACGCTTCTTCAACGAAGCTGTAGTTGACCACTTCCTGATATTCCAGATCTGCCATCTGCTGGCGGATAGAGAAGAGTGAACGACGGTTTTCCGGTGCGATACGCATCTTGTTGCGTGCCATTGGAGGCAGTGCCGGAATATTCTCAAAGCCATAGACACGGGCGATTTCTTCAATCAGGTCTTCCTCAATCTCGATATCGAAACGGTAAGAAGGCGGATTGATGGTAAAGGTATCGCCATCTTGTGTGAAATCGAGTTTCAGGCGGGTGAAGATATCTGCAATCTGTTCAGCAGTCAGTGGGATACCGATGACTTTTTCCGCACGTGCACGACGCAGGGAAACCGGTTTACGTTCAGGCAATGCTGCAACCTGATCATTGACAGGACCAACCTTGGTGACACCTTCGATGCCACAGATGTTCATGACCAGTTCGGTCATGCGTTCCATGGCATTGACGGTGTTCGAGTAGTCGACACCACGTTCAAAAC
>CAVJQJ010000210.1:0-3680 GCA_963651715.1 Anaerovoracaceae bacterium | reverse complement strand
CCCTGTCAACACTTTTCTCACCTTTTTTGAAAAATTTACCAAAAAACAGCAAAAACAGACCACACAGCCCCTCAGATGTCTTTCATAGGAGATATTTGTGCATATGAAAACATAAATATAGCGGTCAGACAGATTGCCCCCAAACAAGAAAACGGCTGGCGGACAGTATGTCCACCTGCCGTTTTCTATTATTGTCTTGAACCAATGCTATTTCGCAGCGGTCATCATCCGCTCGACATAGCGGGCAATTAAATCAATCTCGAGATTGACTGGAGAGCCAGCCTGCAGATGCTTCAGCGCAGTCACTTCAATCGTATGGGGAATCAGATTGATGGAAAAACGGCAGCCTGTCGCTACATCCTCCACCCGATTCACCGTCAGAGAAACACCATTCACCGCGACAGATCCTTTATAGGCGAGGAATTTGCCCAATTCCCGAGGCGCCTCCACCACGAGTTCATGCGATTCAGCAACGGGGGCAAATTTCTGGACAATCCCGATACCATCCACATGCCCTGAAACCAGATGACCACCTAAATTATCACCCAATGCCAGCGCCTTCTCGAGATTCACCTCACCGATACGGTCAAGTCCCGTTGTCTTACTCAGGCTCTCCCGTGACACATCCACCTTGAAACCAGCATCCGTTTTCTCAACAACCGTCATGCAGGCGCCGTTGATGGCAATGGAATCTCCAATACCAACATCACCCATCTGCAGCGCACCGGCATCCACATCCAGACGCACCCCCGCATCCTCACCCGACGACTGTGGTGTCACTGAACGGATTTTGCCAACCGCCTCAATAATTCCTGTAAACATTCTTCTTTCCTTTATTCCGCACGCTGGATTCTGGCCAGGATACGCAGATCGCCACCGATTGCCGTGATTTCACGGATATCCAGATCAATACGTTCATCCAGATTCGCCAATGGCTTGAGATTCAGCATACCTCGCCCACTCCCCAGGAAACATGGCGCCAGATAAAGCAGCACCTCATCGACAAGCCCCGCCTGCACCAATGCCCCGGTCAACGTTGCCCCTGCCTCAACATGCACTTCATTGATCTGCTGTTCCGCAAGGATTGCCATCATCTTTTTCAGGTCGACCCAACCGACATCATTGATGTCTGAATAAACCCTGGCCCCCTGCTTCTCAAATGATGCAATTTTCAGTGGAGACGCATTGGCGACAAATACCCAGGTATTTCCACCCGTAAGAATCTTGGCATCCACCGGAGTCCGCAACCGACTGTCCACAACCACCCGGACCGGCTGACGGACAACTTCTGACAGACGGACATTCAACTGCGGGGCATCCATGATAACGGTGCCGACACCGGTCATCACAGCATCAGCCTTCATGCGCCAGTGATGCCCATCCTCACGGGCAGCCGCAGACGTGATCCACTGGCTTTCGCCATTTGGTAAGGCGGTATGCCCATCCAGACTGGCGGCGATTTTTGCCCGTACCCAAGGACGTCCCCGCTCAATACGGGAGAAAAACCCCAGATTCATGTCCCGCGCCTGCTGTTCCAGAACGCCACAGACAACATGAATACCAACTGACCGCAGACGGTTTAACCCTTCACCGGCAACCTGAGGATTTGGATCCTGCATAGCAGCCACGACGCAGCCAACTTCCGCACGGATCAACGCATCCGCACAGGGGGGTGTCCTGCCAAAATGCGAGCAGGGTTCCAAGGTGACATACAGAGTAGCGCCTTTGACATCCTCCTGCCGGCGGGCCGCATCCTGCAACGCCTCAATCTCGGCATGATTGCCACCGACAGGCTGGGTAAAACCCTGACCGATAATCCTGCCTTCTTTGACAATGACACAGCCAACCCGGGGATTAGGCGAAGTCAGCACCGAACATTGGCCAGCCAGCTCCAGTGCACGTCGCATGAAAACCTCATGGTCCACCGTCCCAGTCACGCTTCCAACCTGTCCTGTTTCCATCCTGTCACCCCTTTAGAAGACTGCCATTTTCAGGCATTTTACCGTAAAAAAACCTGCAGGCATTTTCATCCTGCAGGTCTTCATCGATCGTTCACCATTCAGCGAATGGTGACTGACAAACATTGCTTATTTTTCGTAAACAGGGAATGCTGCGGTCAGTTTCTTGACTTCTGCGATAACGCGGTCCAGAACAGCCTGGTCAGTATGGTTTTCGATGACGTCAGCAATCAGGTTACCAACCAGTGCAACCTGTTCTTCCTTGAAGCCACGAGTGGTCATTGCTGGGGTACCCAGACGGATACCGGAGGTGACGAATGGAGACTGTGGATCGTTAGGAATAGCATTACGGTTACAGGTGATGTGGCACTGACCCAGAACGTCCTGAGCCAGACGACCGGTAACGCCCTTGTTCTGCAGGTCAACCAGCATAACGTGGGATTCGGTAGTACCGGAAACGATGTTGAAACCACGGCTGATCAGGGTATCGCACAGAACTTTTGCGTTCTTGACGACCTGCTGCTGATATTCCTTGTATTCAGGCTGCAGTGCTTCTTTGAATGCAACTGCCTTACCTGCGATGACGTGCATCAGAGGGCCACCCTGCAGACCAGGGAAGACTGCGGAGTTGATCTTGCGTTCCAGTTCAGCTTTCATCAGGATGAAGCCGCCGCGTGGACCACGCAGGGATTTGTGGGTAGTGGAAGTGACAATGTCTGCGTAAGGCACTGGGCTAGGGTAAACGCCCGCAGCGATCAGACCAGCATAGTGAGCCATATCAACCATGAAGAATGCGCCGACTTCTTTGGCAACTTTTGCGAAGCGTTCCCAGTCAATGCGCAGGGAGTAAGCGGAAGCACCTGCGATGATCAGCTTTGGCTTGTGTTCGCGAGCCAGTTTTTCCATCTGGTCGTAGTCGATGACACCATTTTCATCCAGGCCATAGGAAACGATGTTGAACCATTTGCCGGACATGTTCAGTGCCATACCGTGAGTCAGGTGACCGCCTTCTGCCAGGGACATACCCATCACAGTGTCACCAGGGTTCAGCAGTGCCAGGAAGATAGCCTGGTTAGCCTGAGAACCAGAGTTAGGCTGAACGTTTGCAGCATCTGCACCAAACAGTTTCTTAACACGTTCGATTGCCAGCGCTTCAGCAACGTCAACATATTCACAGCCACCGTAGTAACGTTTTCCAGGATAGCCTTCCGCATATTTGTTGGTCAGCTGGGAACCCTGTGCTTCCATAACAGCCAGGGAGGTGTAGTTTTCGGAAGCAATCATTTCAATGTGATCTTCCTGACGGGCGTTTTCCTGCTGAATAGCAGCCCACAGCTCTGGGTCAACCTTCGCTACGGTTTGGTCTTTCGCAAACATTTCTGCTCCAAATTATTTTTTGTAATCGTGGGGGACAAGCGGATGCTCCGCTCAAACAATAAAAAATCCTGTCTTTTCCCATGGTCAAACCAATCGACTGACCTGATAGACGGACTTATGAAAAATAGCGAATTATTTTATATAAATCAAACGACTTAGACAAGCATAGATGCACAGCATAAGCACAGCTTGCAACACCATCATAATTCACTTCAAAACTCCAACTTCAAAGAGATGCGTGTGGCAACACAGAGAATCAAAATATCCAACGCATGGAGCCCATTTTATCTATAAAATCATTTTCTGCAATAATGTACTTTTTTATCGCATAGTATGTATATTATC
>CAVJQJ010000209.1:0-7513 GCA_963651715.1 Anaerovoracaceae bacterium | reverse complement strand
GTAAGCTTTTTGGAACCCCCAGCTTAGCTGGGGGTTTTCTTATGACAAAAAAGCGCGGCTTTGCCCCGCTTCCCTGCAAAAAATCAACGTCTTGTTCGTCGATAGTTCCTGTAGGCATCCAGGATTGCCTGCCCCAGCAGCTCTGCCTGGATTGTGTATCCCCGGTTTGTATAGTGCACACCATCTTTCGCCATCAAGGATGCATTCATCCAGTTTGCACAGGCATTGTTTTTACCACCAACCACATCATACAGATTCCAGACTGCCAGCCGATGTTTTACAGCGTAGTTGAACTGGAAGTTGGAGACATCCGCCGCAACTGGATTTGGCACTTTTGTTTTCACTGTCTGTGTATGCAGTTTGCCCTCTTCATCTTCGTATTCACTGACATCCGTCTTAACGATATGGCTGCATGGCGGCGTTGTCAGCAGGAATGCTACATCTATTCCCTGTTCCGCCATTCTTTTTTTCATCTCAGCCATAAAGGTATCCAGTTTGGCACTGTAGGTATCCGGCACAAACTTCGCATGACTTTCATTTGTTCCGACTGAGATGATGATCAGGTCCGGCTTGAGTCTTGCAATCTCATCCAACTTATTCTGGTTCAGGTAATAGGCAATGGTTACCCCATTTTTCCCCATTCCATGGAATACAAAACCGTTGCTTTCGGTTTCTTCTGCCAATGCCGACGTATGGTAGTTGATTTTCTTATCCACCATGGCCTCACTGCCCCAGACCGACGACAACTTCTGTCTCAGCACCGCTGGCAACACATGTCCACGGATGTGGGAATCCCCAATCTGGACAATACGAACCTTACGGTTCGCACGGTCATCGATTTTCTTGAAAAAACCGTTCAGACTCTGGGCGTTGTACAGTTTATTCTTATGGGTGTTCTGGAACCCCATATTGATGAGCTTCTGCTCCGGAGATATATCCACCTTGACTGTTGGCCCCGGTTTAAGCGGTGGTGGCGGTGTCGTACAACCAGCCAGTATTGCTCCAGCCAACACCAGCAATCCTGCCGTTTTCCAAACCTTCAACCGTGTCATTTATTCTTTCCTTTTCTTTCGTCATACCCTGCCATCAGAGCGTCAAACAGCCGCTGGGCAACAAATTGACCACCTTTCACATTGATGTGGGTATAGTCTTTGTTCGCCATCGCCGGTTTGCTGTCCGCCATTTTCGCGATGCTGCCTGCTCCCCCCATGCCCTGATAGAGATTCCAGAATGAACATCCTGTCTTGAATGCCACCTGCTGTTGGAAACGTCCCAGTTCCTTGATGCCCCTCATTGTGGCAATCCGTCCGCCTTTTCTTTCGCCACGATCGCCCACCCCGACAATCAGGATGGATGCTTTTGGATAGGCTGCACCCAGTTTTCTGACGACATTCTCCATTTCTCTTTCATAGTCAGCATAATTGACCTGATTGCTGTTTGCGACGTTCAGCCCAAACTGCAGGACAATCAGATCATAAGGTCTGACTGACGCAAACTGAGCCAATGTCGCCTCAGGAATTTTTGCCAATGTCATGCCACTGTTACCACGCATGGAGAAGTTATCCAGTGAAATGCCCCATGAAGACTCAAGGCTGATTCCAAAGAAAATGCCCGAACCATCAGGTATCGTCCACGCTGTTTTCTCAGCATTCCCCGTCAACTGGACTTTCTGGACTTCAGCACTGCCTCCAATGGCCAGTGACTGCACGTCTCCATCATTCAACTGTCCCGTGACAATCACATGATGTGGTGCACGATAGTACAGTGTGGTGACGTCCCATGAATCCTGATGCTGCGCTTCCATGGCGGCATTGCCTTCCATCTGAACCTGGGCGGCCCCTCGAGGAATAAAGTAGCGTTCCGCGATACCCTGCCTACCTGCGTCAAAGCCTGATTTATCCGTTACGGAATAGGCATTCCATCCTTTTGATGTCGCTCTTACAGACACACGGAAATTTGCGGTTGGCGATTCAATATCGACAAAGCCAACCCCCGCCCCACCAAAACGGTTCTGAAGCAGCCCTCTCAGGTCCTGTGTCAGGATATCCCCCTCAATGAAGGAGTCACCGAAATAGGCAATGCGAACTGGGCGTCCCAGCGTCTTGACCTTATCAAGCGAGTCATAGAAATATCCCATGCCATGACCGACATAGAGACCCGCATTCGCCTTGTTCCAGGAGTAGTCTTCGATTGGCTGAATATTGCCCTGAATCGGCATATCATAGTTTCGCAGGCCATCTGCTGTCACCGCATTGGCCACATCAACTTCCTGATCTGCATTTTCATCAGGACGGATATCCGCCAACAGATCCACCGGTCTTGTCTCAAATCCAAACACTTCCATTTTTGGCAACCAACTCAATGCATAAAGCATGATCATGACGATTGCCGTCAACAGGAAAGTATGAAAGATGCGGTTTTTCATGTTTTCCTCTCCTGCTAGAACTGGAAGTAGATGAACGGTTGGATATCACTGCTTTTCACCTGAATAATCACGTAAATCACAGCAACAATCAAAACCGCCTTAAGAATCAGCGGCAGTCTGGTCACCACTTTCTGGCAAAACGCGGTCGCACTGTCAGGCAGGAAATGCAGAATGTATCCCAAGATGATGAGACACATCACCGGGGTATAGCCATCCCATATCTGAGGAAGCAGCTCCACCTTGAACTCTGTGCAGATTTTCCCGATCATCTGCCAAGAGTGCTCGAAGGATGTATTGCGGAAGAAAATCCAGCAGAACACCACAAAATGGAACGTGATCACGCGGGCAAAGAATCCCCAGATTCCCGTTGCTTTCTGTTTTGGATCGAATCCGCAGATCTTACGGAAGGCCTTATGTACGCCCAATGCCATGCCGTGCAATGCCCCCCATACAATGAAGTTCCAGCTCGCACCGTGCCAGAACCCGCCCAGCAGCATCGTCATGAACAGATTGAAATATGTCCGGACTGTTCCGAAGCGGTTACCGCCCAAAGAGATATAGAGGTGGTCGCGCAACCAATGGGAAAGACTGATATGCCAACGACGCCAGAATTCTGTGACCGATGTACTTTTGTATGGTGAGTTGAAGTTGTCCGGGAACCTGAAGCCCAGCAACAACGCAATCCCGATCGCCATGTCGGAATACCCCGAGAAATCACAGTATATCTGCAATGCATATCCATAGAGTCCCAGAAGGTTCTCGATGCCTGAATACAATGTTGGATCATCAAAGATGCGTTCGACAAAATTGACACTGATATAGTCACTGATGACGGCTTTCTTAAAAAGCCCCGCAATAATCAGGAAGACCCCTCGCCCGAACATTTCGTCCGTGACATCGAGCGGTTTATGGATCTGGGGAACAAAATCCCTTGCATCTACAATTGGACCGGCAACCAACTGCGGGAAAAAGCTGACATAAAAAGCGTAGTCCAACAGGCTGTTCAGTGGCTGCAGCTGTTTTCGATAGACACTGACAACATAGCTGATGGACTGGAATGTAAAGAAGCTGATCCCAACCGGCAGGAAGATGTCCAGCGGCTCAAACTTTCCGTTCCAGAGTGGGCTGAAAACCTCATAGAAGAAATTCGTGTACTTGAAGTACCCCAGAAAACCCAGATTAATCAGCAAGCCGCAGAACATCAGCAGACGCTGCTGTGACCTGTTGCCATCTGGATTCTCCGGGCTGTTTGCGATCTGCAGACGGTAAATCGCCCGCCCCAACAGAAAATCAGACAGTGTGACCACGAAGAGCAGCAGGGTATAAACGCCACCGCTCTTGTAATAGAAATAATAGGAGAATCCTGTTACGAACAGGATACGCATTGTTTCCGTCCGGCGCAGACAGAAATAAACCAGTGAAAAAACCAGGAACAGCCATAGGAACAGACCACTGCTGAAAATCATTGGCGCTTTGGGGTTGTACGCCAACTCTCCAAGCAATAATTTCAAATCTATGTCCATGAGCTGATTCTTTGGTATACAAAAGTTTCTGAAAAATCGCGGAAGCCTGTAATTTTACATCTTTTATACAGGTAAAATAGCCGTTCAAAGGAGTTCCGTATGGTTTTCAAAAATCTGAGCAGTGGTTTCCGCAAGCCTGCGGGGATGGATACTTTACGTTGGATGTTTGGCTGGCATGACGAGCGCCGCCCAAAATCACCGTCTACCGGTGTCCCTATTCCATTTGAGCTCAATGACGGCAAACTGCTGGCCACTGGCTCTGCAGATACACTGACATGGATTGGCCAAGCCTCCTTCCTGATTCAGCTGGGTGGGAAAAATTTCCTGATTGACCCAGTCCTTTCCATGTCTCTCGGCTTCATCAAACGCAATTCTCCACCTGGACTGACATGGGATGTCATGCCACGGATTGATGTTGTCTTTATCACACATAACCACCGTGACCATATGGATGCAGCGACCATGAAAAGACTGGGAGATGCGCCTGTCTATGTTGTGCCCCAAGGACTCGGCAAATGGTTCCGCGGCAATGGCATGACCAAAGTGGTTGAAATGTCCTGGTGGAAGGAAAAAACGGTTGAAGGACTTGATGTCACTTTTGTCCCCGCAGAACACTGGAGCCGCCGAGGTCTGACCGATATCAATACCAGCTGGTGGGGAGGATATGTCATTTCCAGAAATGGCAAGACCGTCTACCACTCCGGTGATTCGGGCTGGTTTGATGGATTCCATCGTATTACTGAGAAATTCAAGGGAAAGATTGATGTCGCTATGCTGCCAACTGGAGCCTACGCTCCCCGTTGGTTCATGAGTCCTCAACATATTGATCCTTTTGAAGCAGTGAAATATTTCCAGATGCTGGAGGCAAAACATTTTGTTGCCATGCATTGGGGAACGTTCAAGCTCTCCGATGAACCTCTCGATGAGCCCCTTCATCTGCTTCCCAAACTCTGGCAAGAAGCCAACCTTCATCCAAGCCGATTGACCTGCGGTATCCTAGGCAAAAGCTGGCTGATTGATGAGTGGCTGAAATAACGGCTGTATTTAACTATCGCTACCAGAATACTGATACACTTAAGTATTCAATTATTTACAGGAGACTGCTATGACCTGGATTATCATCATATTGATCATTGTCGGTGTTGTCTGGCTCGTTAAACGTCGAAAAAACACTGCGGGCAATCCAACGCAGATTCAACAGAATCTGCCTCAGACCCCACCAACCAATGGCAGTCATAACCGACCAAGAATCCTGAACCGCCAACATCAGGCCGGAGACTCTCAACAGCCGCCTGTTTCTGGACCAGGCGGAACTAAACAGTGTCCATACTGTGCAGAAACCATCAAGGCGCAGGCTGTTGTCTGCCGTTTCTGTGGCCGAGACCTGACTGGTATGAATACCCAAGGCAACACTATGCATCCTGATGGATATCAGGGATCATCCCGTGGCTCTCTCGCCCGTGATGCCATGATGATGGGCGGCACAGCGCTTGCCACCCATGCCATCATCAACGCCATGTCGAACCAAGATGATCCCAATGCTGTCCAACAGGATGCCTACACTGAAACCGGGTTCGTCGATGATTCAGACAACACCTTCATGGAAAGCAACACGGACAACGGCTCTTTCTCTGACGGGAATGGTCTGTCTGCACTGTCATCCATTGACTCTTCCGGCAACGATGACAACAGCGCCGCATGGATCACCGATGAAAGCGATTCCGACAGCAGCTGGCTGTCTTCTGATGACGACAACTCCAGCTGGTCTTCGGGCAGTGATGACAATGATTCAGACAGCAGCTGGTCGTTCGGCAGCGATGACAGTGACTCTGGCAGCAGTTGGTCGTTCGGCAGCGATGACAGTGACTCTGGCAGCAGTTGGTCGTTCGATGATGATGACTGATCAGAACAACTGACCGTCCAAACAAAAATCCCATTAAGCTCAAGACTTAATGGGATTTTTTCATGACTACATCAATTCCGTCACAGCTTCCCGAGAATTCCTTTCGCCCGTTTAGCAGCATCCGATGATGGATATTTCTTGGTCAGTTCGGTCAGGGTCTTCTTTGCCCCCACCAGATCGTTCAAGCCAATCTGACAGGATGCGAGGTTCAACATCGCATCCGGTGCCACTGGATTACGTGGAAAACGTTTCACCACCGTATTCTGATTGATATATGCCTTCCTGTAATCTTTCTGCAGATAATAAGCATTGCCCAGCTCGTAATAAGCATGTCCCAGCCTGTGTGATTCAGGATATTTCTGGATGAACCGACTGAAGTTGGCAATGGCTCCCTTGTAATTGCCTGACTTGAACTTTCCCTCAGCAAGATCATATTCCTGCTGCTCCACCTGTTCAGGCGTCAACGGCTTGGGTTCTTCTGCTACCTGCGCTGGCTTTTCCTCCTCAACCGCCACTTCTCGTTTCGGCTTTACAGCCACAGCACCTTTGCCCCCCGTTTCCAGATAGCGCAGACGTTCATCCAGACTGTCGTAAAAATCTTTCTGTCTGGATTCGATTTCAGCGACTTTCTGGTTGAGCACCTCAACCTGACCACGCAGGTCGGCCACTTCCTGCTTCAAGGCTTCGTTACGGCTTTCCAGTTCAATGATGCTGGATTTATCCGCCTTCTTCTCTCGAAGGTCCAGAATATGACGCCGGGCTTCATCATCCTCAAAGAACGCATGGGCATTCTGCATGGAAAACCATGCGGAACATGCGAGCAACACAGCAACCAGTTTTGATTTCTCGATTTTCATAGCTTACTGATAAACAATGTCAGCACGACGATTCTGAGACCATGCCGCTTCGTTGTGGCCTTCAGCTTTTGGTTTTTCCTTGCCAAAAGACACTGCCTCCATCTGACTGTCAGCTACCCCCTGCAATGCCATGGAACGGCGGACCGCCTCTGCGCGTTTCTGTCCCAAGGCAAGATTGTATTCCCTGCCACCGCGTTCATCGGTGTTGCCCTGAATGACAACACGTCTGCCTTTATGGGTATTCAGATAATTCGCATTCCCTGTGACGACTGGGCGATATGCTTCCTTGACGGTGTATTTGTCAAAATCAAAGTAAACGCTACGTTTCTGATAAACACTGCTTGAAGGATCGCTGATCGGATCATATCGGTTGGCACCGTCTTCTCCATCAATGCCATAGGCTGTTGCCCCGTTGCTTCCCTCTTCGTCCAGTTTGACTGTTGAGCTACAGCCAGCCAGTATGCAGACACCTGCAAGAATAACTGCGAGTTTTTTCAGATCTAACATGATTGTCCTTTCGTGTCGTTTATTTCGAGAATGGACTCCATGATGGCTCACGGACGTCTGTTGATTTCATTGATATTTTCTGACGGAATGATCCATCAATCGATACCACTGACAGTGTACCGCTCCTGCCAGAATCAGTCGAATACATGATGTACTGTCCATTCGGCGAGAAGCTTGGGGATTCATCATGAGCAGTATTTGACAACCGCATTTCCTGACCATTGGTCAGATCTTTGACATGCAGTTGGAAGCCTGCTCCACGGTTCGAGATGAAAGCCAGGTGATGCCCATCTGGAGA
>CAVJQJ010000208.1:0-10283 GCA_963651715.1 Anaerovoracaceae bacterium | reverse complement strand
GACACGCCACCTATCATCCATTTGACGGCAGAGTTATCGTCACTGATGGCTGGCAGAACCCGATTGTCCACAAAGTCTGCCAGTGCCAGTTGCACAGCTTCATTGGTCAGTGCCATGCTCTACTCCCATCAGGTTGTGGTGGTTGTAGTAGTTGGTGCAGTCCATGAGTTGTACAGATTCATAGGCTGCGGAGTCACCTTGGCTGATGGAACGTAGGTTGCAGTGATGCCAGAGACAGTGTTCTGCAAGCAGGTCAATGCAGCGTTGAGTACGTTGATGCCGTTGGTTGCGTTGCTTGCGACCTGTGCAATCTGCCCCTGTACGGTTGCATTGTTCGTTGCAATCTCCCCTCTCAGGGTTGCTTCACGCACTTTGCTGTCTGCGATTTCAGAAGCCAGAGATTCAAACTTGGAAGTCAGGATTGCGTCCTGTGCACGTGCAGCTTTGTAAACTTCCAGAGCTACATTGTTGCTGTACTTCTCCGCATTCATCTCTGCGATTTTCGCTTGGAGCTGGTCAGTGTAGAGATTGCCAGCAGCCTGCAATGCAGTGTTGCTGTTACCGCCACCGAACAGCCCACCCAATAGACCGTTGCCGTTTGAATTATTCAGAGCCAACAGCCCAGCCAATGCGGTACCGATGATACCGGTGGTGAGGCCAGCTTTCGCAGTGGAGCTGGATTCTTCAGTAGTTGCCATAATCATTCCTTTTATTTTCGTTGATAGGGGTACTGCACCTTAACGATACATAAAAGAAACGTTTTGCAAACTGACTGCAATCAGTACCTGGTGAAGTATTCGACTGGCAGACCGACTCGTTCGCACATCTCTACTGGTGACATGTCAGCGGCGAAACAGCATGCTAGGAAAAATCCATGTGAGATAGGACACTTGCCTGACCGCATGCGGCTGACTTGTCCTGAATCCCATCCGGCCAGATGAGCCACCTTGATGTAGGAATGACAGCCAAAGACTTTGCGAAAGCCTTGGAAAACTCTCGCATTGTCTATGGCCAGCATGTCTTTGGTCATATCAGTTTCCTAAAGCCGCCTTGTCGAACAGTTCGTTTTCCTTATGCTGAAAACGCTGCAGACGGTTGGAACGCAGATCTTCAAGTCTTTCGACGTCTTTCTCGTTGTGACCTCTCTTGGCTTCGCGGATCCGGTTGTTGATTTCAATCATGTCCTTGTTGAACATGTCGAACAGTTTGAAGCGTGCTTTACCGCGGGCCTCGTTGCCGTCGCCGAGCTCAGTACGGGTGTCGATGTACTTCTGTTTAAGTTCCTTGATGCGTGGGTCATCAGGATTCTTCTGATACAGCTGTTCAGCCTGCTTACGGTACCGTTTCATCTGCTCGATGGTCTGTTTCCAGTTGTCCATCAGCTCATAGGTTTTTTGCTCTTTCATGCGTTCATTTGGAGCAGTACCGTGCAGTCTGTTCAGGATAGGTACATCTTCCGTCTTCCAGTCCTTGCCCTTTTCAAAGGTGCCAAGCGCCCTGTCGATGTTGGTCGACATGCCCGGCATAAATACGCTGGAGAACAGCAGGCGCAGGGTTTCAGGTGCGACATTCAGCTTACCTGGTTTCACATCATCTCCACCTGTGAAGTCGTTCAGCAGTTTTGACAAAGTAACCCAATGGCCTGGAGTCCGCTTGAAAGCCTTTTCATAAGCAGGGGCGTTGTACCCGTTGTATGCAGCATCTTCCTTATGCAGCAGTCCACCGGTGAAGGTCTTGTTTTCATAAGCCTGCATTGCAGGGCGCAAGACGGATGGCATTGCCAACTGAGGGAGTGAACCAGCAGAACCGAATGGATTGAACGCATCAGCAGTGACAGATGCCAGTGACATCAACTGTCCGATAACATGCATGATCTTGTGCTTCGTGTCAGAGCTCTTGTCGTTCACCAGATTCAGAATGGTATCAACTGCGATACGGCCGATACTTGGCAGGATATGCAGACCCTGTGCGATAGGAATCTTCACATAGTTGCCTTCGGTATCGGTTGGGAAAATCCAGTTTGTGGTCTTCTCAAAATCACTGATTTCGTCGTACTTGTCCTTATCTGTGTCAGGATCCTTGCCCATCATTGCACGGGCTGCATATGAAAGCCCTGCACCGAGAGCGACCATAGACATCGCAATCCATCTTGCCCTTGCGCTGTTCTTGATTGCTCTGAACATTCTTGCATGCCCCTGAATGTTCGCATTGGTGAACATGTAGATTGCATTCAGAACAGATGAACGCTGGCCTTTACGGTTGAAGTCGACGGTGATTTCCTTCGCGATACGTGCGGCCTGTTTTTCTGACAGTCCGTTTTCACGGGTAGTGATATAGACTGCCAGACGGGTCCCGTTTTCAGTGATACCGTTGTAGTCATCAATAAGATCCATGAAACTGGACCACCATTTGCGAGGATTCAGCTTACCTCTTGCCAGTTCTTTCTGGCGTTTCTTCAGGTCTGTTACGCGGTCGTTGATGTTTGCAAAGTTGTTGATGAAACCGGTTTCACCACCATTACGCTTGAACTCATCGAAGTATTTCGCCCACTTGCTGTTGACTCGTTCACCGCGGGTGACTTCCCAGACGCCCTTCATCGCACCTGGCATATTCTTGTACACCTGAAGCTGTTTGCCTTTAAGCGGCGTATCTTCAAGATTGAACATCATATGCTGCTGGTCTCGCATGAAGTTGAACAGTGCGAAAACAGGGTTATGAGTCGTCAGCCATCCGCCTGTCCATCTGGTCAGCTGACCGATAGCCTGGGTAATCCACATGAGCTGAGGAGCATCTGCAGCCTTAAGAGCTTTGCACATCTCCATTGCCCGTGCGTTATTTTCATTGAATTTTACCCAGTGCTCGATACCGTCAACCTTCACAACAAAGATATTGTCTTTAGGTCTGGTGTCTGGATCGCGATAGGTTATTTCAACAAGACCGGTCTGCGGATTGACACGCTTGACCATTTCTTTCTTGTCGACCGTCCAGAAGTCAGGATTTGGATTGTCCTGTGCAAGTTTCAGTACAGCATGTGCGGTTTCCTGTTTCTGTGACCGCATGATGCCTGCTGTCGCAGATGCAAATACATTGCCAAGGATATTGGTTGCCCTACGTTCGCTACCCATGCGGCGCTTGGATTCCTTGCCTCTGGTTTCTACGCCACCAGCTTTTGGCATGCCTCCGGTAGGGCCGTTCTTTTCAGCCTTGACCTTGAATGCGTTGCCACGGGCCTTCCACCATTTCTTGGCACTTTCCCATGCAGTTTCTGATCTGATACCAAGATTGTCACGTTTCAGTGGCACATAGTGCTCATACTTGTTGCTCCATGCTGTTGCTTCTTCAGGAGTCAGCAGGCCAGAGTTGACGAGGATTCTTACATTCCTCTGCATCAGCTTGTCGACCAGTTTGGCCATTTCCTGCAGCTTCTTGTTGCCTGAGTGTTTTTTGTAGATGTTTTCTGCATCACCGTCACTCATACCGGAAAGCGCGTCATCAGCGTTTGCGTTTTCGTTGATGTCAGCAAGCTGCTGGTTGACGTCATCAAGGAAGACATGCCGAGCATATAGCCAATCGGATGCTTCATCGAAAGATACGCCAGATTCATTGATCAGCGTCAGGATAGGATCGGTGAATTCTTCATTCATCCTTTCCAGACGGTCAGCAACCTTGGAGATGTACAGCGTCTTGTTCAGGTAAACATCGCTTTCATCATTGATTGCACCGCCAGCCTTCAGGATGGCATCTTCGACACGCTTGATGTCAACGTCCTGATCCTGAAATGCTCTGATGATATTGTCAGCAACTGTGATGTCTGGAACGAAGAAACCGACATTCTTGGTATCGTCCTGAGATTCGTCCTCTGCTACAGAGAGGTTTCCTCTTCCGTTTCCACGTCCTTTGTCAGATCGCTGATTGTTTCCTTCGTTTTCTCCAACAAGCTTGAGCGGGATGACTCTTCGTCCGGTTCCTTTATCCAGTCCTTCCCGAACGTCCTCTGACCGCCCTGAACGAACTTCTTCAGTCTTTCGTCCAGCCATTCCAGCTGCTGTGTCAGCTGTTCTGTCGTCGATACTTTGAAGTAACCATTGAAGTTTGCTACCCAGTTCATCAGATATCCTTGCACCGAGTCCTCCAGCAGTCCGTCGTACTTGTGGATCTGTTCCCAGTTCGCCTTCAGTATCCCCAGATTCCTGTTGATTGATTCGAGAGTAGTAGGCATCTAACATTCCTTTCAGTTCTAATGCTTCACGCAGGACCTGCGCCTGCATAGCCTTAAGTTCAGCTGGGGTATCGGCGCTCAGCAGTGATGCATCGACCTTTGCCCTTGCTTCCATGATGGCCTTGGTTACACGTCCATGATAACACCCAACGCCACCTGCTTTGTCGCACATTGTGCAGTTCCAGTTGATCTTTCCTTCCTTGTTTTTCGTGCCTGTCTTGCCGATGGTCTTATAGCCGGCATCGATAGGACAGAGGAATTCCTTGACCGCTGGAACAGCTTCTTTCAGTGCGTCTACCTTTTCCTTATGGAGAACAGAACGGCCTACTTTCACCGGCAGGACAACGCCGATCTGGTCCCTGTCTGCCAGCTTGGAAAGCATGTCAATCTGTTCTTCGCCTGCATAGACGAAAGCTACTGGCAGATCTGGATTCTGGTCTGCCAGCTCCATGTTGCTTTCATCGATAGACAGCAGACGAAGATTGACATCTGGAACCTGTCTCAGGAAATCAGGCCGCTTCGAGAAGATTTGAACACGGATGTCCTGCTTGTTCAGCTCCTTGATGAACGGGATCCAAGCCTTGTCACCGTCGCCTTTATCGAAAAGTCGCAGCGCCTTTTCTTCATGGAATTCACGCGTTCTCTTGTACTGGTCTGCAACCTGTTCAGCAGTCCATTTAGGATCCATTTCAACCAGCATTGTGACCATTTCAGATTTCACAATGACATTGGCATAACGGTAATTGCCTTTGGTTGCGTAACAGTATTTCGCACAGGCCTTTGAAGGATTGCAGTTCAGGAAAGAACTGTTGACGTTGTTGATTGGTTTCGATGCATTACCGATAAGGCCATTTTCAATAGCCCTGTTTCTGAGAGCATCGATACCTCCTTCAAGCAGGTCCTTTCTCAATCCTCTGACATTAGGAAAATCCATGCTGGATTCATAGTCAGGTTCAACGCCGTTCATCAGGTCGTTCATCGCCTGGCGTACGAACACCGCTTCGACTGCCTGCTTAGCCCAGCCGGTGCCTGCGTACTTCTTCAGGTTGTCCTTGATTCGGTCAGCGTCGTGGCGCTTGGACATGAAGTCATCGAAGACCTGCTGTTCGCGTTCATTGAATGAACTTGGTTCGCGGTTCAGGACACGGCCTTCGCTTTCCTTTTTGTCTTCAGAAAGTGAAAGGTTTCCGTTGTTTTTGTCACTTAATGTATTGTTTTCGTTGTCTTTCTGGGTTATATTAGATTCATGACCTGCTCCCACCCTATCGTCGTCGGGGTCAGCGATAGGGTGCGTATCCGCATCGGCGCCTTGAACCGCTATGTCCCCGGAACCAGGTATATCTCCCCACCCCGTCAGCATCCAAGCCTTCTGATTTTTATCTCTAGACAAAACAGCTCCGCTGTTACCATGTACGATAAGTACATTTGCGTTTGGGTTATCAAATGTCTGATTGTATCCAGGCTTACCTCTTGCGATTGTTTCTACAATCTTGTCCATGTCCGCAAGCGATTTGTCTTCAGTGATACCGTCTTTTCTCAGTCGTTCAATAAGGATGTGGTAAACACCTGACCAACCATCTGTTTTGCCAGACTCAATCTTGATTTTTCCAACTTTTCCCCACTTGAAGTCAATCCATCCAGCATCTGGGCGATACATAGCATTATCGACATCGGATTTTGTCTGAATCGCTTTTCTGATTGCGTCTCTTCCGTGTTCAATATTGGCTTCAACAGACGCGTCTGCAGGCAGAGTGGTTGTCATCTTGAAATCGTCAGGCTTGATTTTGTCTTCAATATGATAGTCAATCCATTTCTGCTGCATTGCATCAAATATATCCTTTTTATAGATATCTTTGTTCTTGCCTATCTTGCCCCTTCTGCGTTCAAATTCTGATACCCATCTCTGCTTGACATCATTCAGGACATCATCTTTTGACACACCGAGGATAGACTTCAGATGATCAAGCTCATCGTTGATTGCTTTGTTTTTCGTGCTGTCGAAAATCTCTTTGACAGCTTCATCCTTCTGTTCTTCAGAGAGGCTGAAGTTACTGGATCTCTTCGTTTCATCAAACCTCTTAGACAGAGGAATCGGATTTCCTTTGCTGTCATAGGTGACAGCATCAAGAGACTTGCGGTTGTTCTTGGTGTTCTTGTACAGGTACTTGTTACCATCATCGAAACCCCATTCGTTGATGTCATTACCATCCCACCAAAGATTTTCCGCAGAAACTTTTTCCTTGATGATTCTGTATTCGCCAGAGCCAAATCTTGATTCACCATGTCCCTTCGCATAGGTACGAGATGGAGAAACCCACTCGCCATCGCTTCTCAGTTTTCCGTCTTCAACATTGTTAGGAACTGCACGATAAACAGTTATGGTTGGCATTTCTCTTACTTCGCCAAATTTCTCCATCTGTCTTCTGATGGATTCCATTGCCTGCATGATTCCGTTGAGAGATTCACGACCAGCCTTTGAATCCTGTCCATACATGCGTAGACCGAAGTAACTGAAGTAGTTATCAGGAACGATTGATATACCGTTTGCTATTGAGAATACGTTAAGGCTTTCACTGTCATCTGCCAGCTGTCTCAAAGAATCAAGGTCTGTGAATTTATCCTTTGCTGTCTGATAGCCTTTTGATGCAGCCTGTTCACGGACCATTTTTGATGCAGTTGCATTGTCACCTGACCTGACAGCGTTCATGTATTTCTGATCAGCGGTTTCAGAAACACTGAGATTGCCAGCACCTTCAGCGGCAGCCTTGTTGGTCATCATGCCAGACCATTCAGCACCTCTGATGCCGTTGCCGTTAGCAAGCCATTTCTGGGAATCCCGCAGATACTTCGACAGCTGTGCTTCGGTCACATTGCCCTTGATAAGACCAGCCTTATGCAGGAACCGTCTGATGGCACCGAAAATACGCTGTGTGAATGTGTTGTGCATATTGCGTTCAGCCATCTTGGCGGCGATTTCCTCTGCAAGCTGGAAACCTGTTATGCCAGGCTGAGACTTCATCACTTCATCCCGCAACTGCTGGAGCACCTTGTTGGATTCGATGGAACTGCTGATGTCATTCATCAGCTTGTCGTATGAACCCTTTTCTGTTTCATCCATCATGCCCTGCAGACCATAGTGCCCGATGGTTTCATGGCGAGCGACTTCCTCAACGCGTTCAGGCTTCAGGTTGTCGCCAATCAGGAATGCCTGACCAGTGCGTTTGCTTCGGTATCCTTCAACCAGATCGGCGCGTCCTTCCATGCCCTGTGCTTTCAGCTCATCATGGATTTCAGCCTGAACATCTTCTGGAAGGTTTTCGATACTCTGGACAACATTGGTTGCCTTCAGTGCCGGGTTGTCCTTGATGCGTTCGTTGATGTGTTCAACGGTCACGCCTTTTCGTCCAGGAACATTCATTGCACGGCCGTCAATCTTGACGACGCCAGATGGTATTTCAGGTGAAGTGCTGTTTTCTTCTGCCTTCAGTTCTGGACCTTCTCCACCTCCTGTCGGCGCGGTGTGAATACGTGCATTCTTCACGGCATTCATGTAATCCATCAGTACTTGATTGCCACTCTTGTCAGCCAGTTCTGGATTCACGACATTGTTTCCTGCCATCTGTGTACCAGTGCTCAGCACATTTGCATTTGCACGTTCATTGACACGGCGTACAGTTGCGTCTTCTCGTTTACGCTGCCTGCTGATGTCAAGAGCACGTCGACCTGTTTCTGCTGCGTTTCCCGTTGGATTTTCTCGTGCAGCCTGTTCCATTGGCGCGATATTTGGTCTAGCAAGAGCATTGTATACGTCGACAGCTTCAGCTGGTGATGTTGGGAAACCGAGTCCATTCAGACGGTCCTGCATATTTGACATCGCTGCCTGACGTCTTGCGTCCTGACGGTTTTCCATGACCTTGGCCGCAGTGTTCAGTGTGCCACCTACGCCACCCAGACCAATCCCCATTCCAGCTGTATCCCAGAATGTATCTACCATTTGAGGAGCAATATCTGACGGCGTGTGAGTTGGGTCTGTTGCTGTTGAAATAAGTGACTGAATAGGTGTTGTTGCAAGTTCTGAAGGTTCTTCACGCAGAGCCATATTGGTGAGAACTCTTCCCGCACGACCTGCTGCGTCTTTGAAGGAACCTTTCCCAATCGCGCCAAACAGCTCTTTCATGGCGTTTGCGCCTTCACCGAACCCAGACAGCTTTTCAAGTCCAGACTCAGTTGCGCCATTCAATCCTGCAGCAATTGTTGCTGTGAATGGATCCACACCTCTTTCGCGTTGGTCAAAGTATTCTGATCCACCGGACATCGCGCCGATTGCTGTAAGTGGATACTTTGTCATGCCGGCGAGTGCCATCTGCGCAAGTGATGAGCCGATGCTTGCTATATGTTGTCCGACATCTCTGCCCCAGTCTGTTTCAAAGTCTGCCGGGTGATTCTGCCAGTCCTGAACTGCTCGCCCGATTTCGGCTGGAGCATCTCCATACAAAGCACCAAGCGGAGTGTTTTCTGCCAGCCATCTATATCCACCAAGGAATGGCATCGCTGTATTACCGAGAATCTGTCTGATTACGTATTTTTCTGGAATGTCAGCCGGGTCATCTGGTGAGGGAACTGGAGCCGTCTGCGGCTTGATTGGTGTCATCAAGTCCTTTGACATTGCGTTGTCATATGCAGCATTCTGTTCTGCCCATGGCTTTGCCCATTCAGGAGTGTTTGTCACCTGCGGCGCAGAAAGGTCATGCACATCCCCGTACATGTCTCTTGTTGGAGGGTTGCCGTTCTGCAATCGTTCAAGTACAGATGGACCGGTTATCTTTCTGTTTATGGCATTTGCCATGTTGTCCCACGCCTGCGGAATCTGCTCAGGAGTAAATCCTGGATCGAATGGCATTGCCTCATTGATTGCGCCGAATCCATTGTCTACAGCAGGCACATCGAATGATGGAGCTGATGAAGGGATGTCTGCAATCTTGTTCCCTATATTGCCGCGGCCATTTGCATATGCCGCAGCCACAGTGCGCTTTCTTACTACAGGTGAAGGTCTATGTGCATTCCTGTTTACAGTGATTGGTGCGCCTCCATTCGCAAATTGAGCGGTTGCAAGATTTCGTTTCGCATCTGCTTCTTCTCCTGCACTGGTGTCAACAAGATAACCAAGTAATTCGTCACCAATTCCTGCCATCTATCACTCCTTAATACCATTCAACCGACTGTTACCATTCGCCCATTTCGCCACCACCTTTGCGTGGTCTTGAGATGACTTTCACGCTACCGTTTGAACCGTTCTGTCGTTCAGAACCGTCAGCTGCAGTGTATGGTTTACCCCATGTGACTCGACCTCTTCCGTGACCGCCTCCGCCACCACCGCGTTTCTGTGGAGGACGATTTGCCTTCTTGGTCTTCGCTTTGATGTAGCCCTGATTTGCGTTATAAGCAGCCTGGTCGTAGATATTGGACGTACCAGTGTAAGGATTGAATGCGACACCGTTGCGTGAGTTCTGGTATTCAGAACCACCAGACATTGCGTGGTTGATACGTGCGTTGGTGGCAATCAGTCTATTAAGCAGATCAGTGTTTACAGCCGCATTTTGCTGATATGCCTGCTCCGCACTCTGTTGAGAAGCCTGCTGGCCACCAAGACGAAGAGCAGATATTGGAGGAGTGACAGCAGCACTATCGCTGGTGGACGTTTCAGTAGGTGCTGGAGCCTGTTCTGGCGCCTGTACCTGTTGTGCCGCCTGTACTGCACGTGCGACAGTTTCAGGATTGCTCAGGATTCCAGCCGCCCGAAGCATCTGCCCTTTCTGGGTATTTGAGAACATCTGTGCCAGTTCCTGTGGACTGTACCCACGTACAGCTTCGACAGGTATCCCCATCTGCTGAGCATAGTAATCCTGGCCGGCTTTCAGGTTGTTGCGGTCTTCGTCAGCCTGTAGCATTGCCTGGCGCAGTTTGGCTTCCTGAGCTCCACGGAGAGCAGCCTGTTGCATCTGGCTCTGAATGGTTGGAATGGTTGTGCTGATATTCTTGATGCCACTTCCTATTCCAGCGGCCA
>CAVJQJ010000207.1:0-5183 GCA_963651715.1 Anaerovoracaceae bacterium | reverse complement strand
GGTAACAGAGCCTTACAGGCGATATGAAGAACCACCGGCTATGCCGGTGGGTAGTTTTTTTATGGTTTTTCTTCTGGCCGTCCACAATATCTGCTTTTCTGATAACTCGTAACAGAATGTAAAACCTGTAACGGTTACTCAGAACCTATTGCAACGCCGAAACCGCAGGCATAGTATGAATCCATCACTCAAGCAGTCCGTGACATCATTGTTTTGATCCGAACATATTGGAGATTTTTTTATGAAGAAACTCATCGTTGCATTACTCGCACTCGGCTTGGCTGGTTCCGCATTCGCGGGTGGCCATCATGGCGGTTTTGGGGGTGGACATGGCGGCCCAAGCATGAGCCGAGGTGGTTTCCACGGTGGTCCATCCAGAGGTGGCTTCGGCCATGGTCCTAGCATGAACCGTGGCGGGTTCCATGGCGGTCCTGGCATGAACCGTGGCGGCTTCAACCGTAGCCCAGGCAATGGCGGCTTCAATGGTGGTCCTTCCGGTCCTAGCATGAACCGTGGCGGGTTCCATGGCGGTTCTGGCATGAACCGTAGCGGCTTCAACCGTGGCCCAGGCAATGGCGGCTTCAATGGTGGTCCTTCCATCAACCGTGGTGGCTTCAGTGGCCCATCCATCAACCGCGGTGCCGGCAATGGCGGCGTCAGTGGTGGTCCTGGCAACGGTGGCATGATCAACCGTCCAGCCCGCTGATCGACATTCTCCCTCGAAACCGGCGACCACACTCTCCCTTCGGTAAACGCCGGTTCCCGCAGAAACCCGCATCCTACACGATGCGGGTTTTCTTTTTGCTCCCAGAAAAACAGCGGCCTTGATATTCCCCATTGCACCCAACGCCGAAACAGGACACAATCAGAAATCCCCTCAAAAAATACGGAATTGAGACCATGCGCCTGCTCCGACACATCCACCGTCCCCTCATCATCGCCCTGATGTGTTGCGCCATGACCGCCTGCATCAACAGAGACCACCACCACGAAGGCACCCTTACCCCGCAGCAGGCAACCCAGCAGCTGCAGAAATGGGGGGACAAGCTTATCCTGGTCGACGTCCGCCTGCCTGAAGAATACAAGCAGGAACATATCCCCGGCACCATCAACATCCCGCTTGAAAGCCTCACCCCAGAGAAAATCGCCACATTCCCAGACGGACCGATCCTCATCATCTGCCGATGCGGCGTCCGCGCGCACGACGCCTACCACCGCATCCTCGATGCCCAGCCACAGCGCAAGGACGTCACCTACCTCAACGGCACCACCCGCTTCAGTTCAGACGGCAGCTTCACATTCGAATAGCCCAAGAATGTTGCAGAATGTAACAGTTGTAAAACTTTCGATTTCCCTATTGGAATAGACATCGATCCTGCGTAATATACATTCAACGGGTGACGGAAAGTGACGCCAGCCCAATTGAATCCACACAGGAGGAAACGATGAAAAAATTCTTAGCAGTACTGATGGCGCTCACCGTAGCAGGCTCTGCATTCGCAACCGAAATCTACGTAAGCACTGGGCATTCCAACAACAGTTATTCTTATAACCGCCCAGCACCACGCCCACACCATGGTCCAGATTACCGTCGCGATGATGGTCCACGCCACCATCATAGAGGCAACGCATACGGCCACAACAAACACCGTGGTCCTCATGGTGGTCCTGGTCACCACCGCGGTCCTGGCCCTCGCTGATCGGGTCAAGATCCTTGTTAAAGTAGCAAAAAAGCCCGCCTCACCAGCAGGCTTTTTTGTACCTGCCCTGTAGCTCTCTCTCCCACCAAACGTTCCCCCCAGCATTACCTGCCCCCACCTGATACCCGACAGCTATCGGACAAAAATCGGACAATATAATAGACAAACAAACATTAAAAACAGCCCAAACAAAGCAGAATATTGTAAAAAAAGCGGATTAAATCCATAATCAACAGATATCGGACAAATATCGGACAAAACCATGGACAAACAACTCCTGCGGGATACAGACAGTCTTCAACTCAATCAGACCATCATCCAGTATCTCTCCGAAATCGACAGATTCAGTGGCTCTTGGCTCTCCCTTGGACAGATTGCACCGGAACGGTTGACCACCCTGAGACAGATTGCAACCCTGGAAAGCATCGGGTCATCCAACCGTATCGAAGGCAACCGGCTCACCAACAACCAGATCCAGACCATTCTGGACAGACTCTCCATGACATCCTTCAAAACACGGGATGAACAGGAAGTTGCAGGCTACGCAAAAGTCATGGACACCGTCTTCAAGAACTGGGAGTACATCCCCTTTTCCGAAAACGTTATCCGGCAGCTTCACAAAGACATGCTGAGTTACAGCGACAAGGATGACCGCCATCGTGGCAACTACAAAACCGTGCCCAACTCCATTGCCGCCTTCAAGGACGGCAAACAGATCGGCATCATCTTTGAAACCGCATCACCGCTGGAAACACCCCTGTTGATGAAAGAACTCGTAGACTGGACACAAGCCATGCTCGAAACCAGACGCATCCACCCACTTGTCGTTACAGGCATATTCACCGTGTTCTTCCTCGCCATCCATCCATTTACAGATGGCAATGGCAGGCTTTCCCGGATCCTGACCTCTTTTCTACTGCTTAAGAGTGGCTACACCTATATCCCCTACAGCTCACTCGAAAGCATCATCGAGGCCAATAAAGCAGCATACTACGCCGCGCTCCGCGAAACACAGATATCCTTCCGCACCGATAAACCAGACTGGACGCCCTGGCTTGAATTCTTTCTCTCATCCCTGACCCAACAGGTCAGACAGCTGCAGAAGAAAGTCAATGAAGCCCATATGATGGACAGCCCCCTGCCGGAACTTTCACAGCGGATCCTTGAACTGGCACGCAGCCATGGCTATGTCACCACCAACACCATCCATCAGGCAACAGGCGCCAATAAAAGCACCATCAAATATCAACTGGGTCAGCTTCAGCGGAAAAAACTGCTGCAGAAATATGGCAACGGTCCCTCAACGCATTACAAACTGACCATTGCCATTGTCCCCGCATAAACACCATGCAAAACCATACCCGCTTAACATCCCCAAACAGCCCGCCTCACCAGCGGGCTTTTTTGTACCTGCCCTGCTCCTCTCTTCTTCCTGACCTCCCCCATCCTCATCACCTGCCCCCACCTGATACCCGACAGCTATCGGACAACATAATAGACAAGCCGTCGGACACACGCCATCGCCCTTTCCACACAGCAATAGCTGTAACTTAAAAAATACCTTTCACAAACGCACGCAATCGGTTACGATTCAAATGCAGCAGCATCACTTTATGAAACCGTTTATTTTTCAGCAATGAAAGGGAAACAATGAAAAAACTGATTGCACTCCTCGCAGCCCTAGCATTCGCCGGCACCGCATGCGCAACCACCATCAACTTCAACAGCGGCTCTGCGGCACCACGCCATCACCGTGTTGTCAAACACACCAAGAAACACGTCAAGAAAAACTTCAAACGCCGTGCACCATACGCAAGACACCATGGCCATGGACCTGTCCACATCCACCGATAACCGATGTGACAATCGCCAACAGAAGCCCGCCTCACCAGCGGGCTTTTTTCATGACGTTTTTCCGCTGGAATACCCCCCTGAAATAACGGGATACCGGTTTTCAACCAGTCAAGGAATCCCCCATGAAACAGAATAAATCATGACCGGATATGTTGCAGGATGTAACAACTGTAACCGAAGCAAACCATCCTATTTACACTTCAAAAAATAAGCATAGAATCACCAGAATGGAGTGATACACACTTCATAAACCATTTGATTTATGAAAGGCAAAACAATGAAAAAACTGATCGCCCTGCTCGCAGCCCTGGCATTCGCTGGCACCGCATGCGCAACCACCATCAACTTCAACAGCGGTTCCGCTGCACCACGCCATAAAGTTGTCAAAACCGTGAAAAAAGATGCAAAACACGCACGTCATCACGCAGAACACCGTGCACACCATCAGGTAAGACACCACGCTCCAGTCCGCTTCCACAGATAATCTGTCAGTGACCTGTTGCCAGAAAGCCCGCTGAACGGCGGGCTTTTTTCATGGGAAAAACCAGCTGGATCAACACATCACCTGTAACGGAAACGATGTCATTTCCATGACGGCAGAACAATGCCATTTTTGCTGTCAGTCAAACAATCCCAACCAGACCTGCTACAATAAAACAAGCCAACCACCTGGAGGGAAAACATCATGAAACCGATCTCCAAAGCCCTGCTTGCCATCAGCCTGGCAACCCTCTCAACCAGCGTTTTTGCCTGCGCATCCACCACCTTCCCCGGCACCTACCGCCTGGCGGACCGCACCGTCACCGTCGATGAAAAACCAAGATGCTCCCGCGGCTACACCTACCGTGAATGGACACCCCACCAGCGCCCCCGTCATGGCAAAGCCGCCCTCACCCTCTTCAGCGACATCGACAGCAGCACCCCGAGCTGCATCCAGTTCAACCGCAGGAGCGGTGCGAAATACATCCTCACTGTCCCACACAGCGCCTTTGCACCACGATTCATTCCGTACATATCCGTACAGTCCAATATATTCCAGTAAAAACAGGCATTTAAAACCTTTTCTTTATCCTGTGTATTTCGTATAATTCCGTACAATCCAGTACATTCCAATACTCAAATTACACACTTTTTACACAGGAAATTACACATGGCATCGTTTCAGAAGACCGATAAAGGTTGGCGAGTCTTTGTCGCTAAGAAAGGTTTCCGCAAGTCAGCCACTTTCAAGACAAAGCGTGAAGCAAACGAATGGGCTGCGAGGATGGAAATCTCTGCGTCTGAACGTGCGAAAGACGGCATTCCTAACATTCCATTCACTGACCTGCTGAACCGCTACATTGATGAAGTGTCAGTCAACAAGAAAGGTGAACGATGGGAGCGTCTGCGTCTTCAACTGATAGGACGAATGGCAATAGGTAAAGTCATGCTTCCTGACCTGTTCCATTACAAGAGAGCCGTAATGTCTGTGGTTTTCAGTTGGTTCATAATCTGGGTGAAGAACCCAGTGTTTTCCTAAGAATCGTTTTGCTTCAGCTAATTTTTCAGCGATCTGGCTTGGTGTGCCGATATATGAGACTGTAACGGATTCTGTGGAAATTCAAAATCTGATAATTTAGGAGAAAATCA
>CAVJQJ010000206.1:0-3521 GCA_963651715.1 Anaerovoracaceae bacterium | reverse complement strand
GCCTTACAGGCGATATGAAGAACCACCGGCTATGCCGGTGGGTAGCTTTTTATGCACCAATTTGAAATGATTCAGGCAACTTCTTCAAGAATGGATTTTAGAAGCAGCCATGCTTTTTCAACAGTATCGATTTCCAGCGATTCTTTTGGTGAATGCGGATTATGGACGGTTGGGCCAAAAGATATGGCATCAAGGACCGGGTACTTGGATTTCAGAATGCCACATTCTACCCCTGCATGGAAAATATGCGTGCTTGGCTGATTGCCGAATACTTTCTCATAAACGGCCATACTGGTCGCAAGAACAGGGGAGTCGAAATGGTGTTCCCAGCCTGGATAGCCGTTTTCTTTCTTGGCGGATGTACCGGATAAGGTAAACAGACTGATGATTTCATTGGCAAGTGCGTCACAGGCACTGTCGATAGTTGAACGGGCCATGAAAACACAGGAGCCTTTTTCCGTCTGGAGATCAACAACGCCGATATTGTTGGAAGTTTCCGGTGCGCCTGAAATGGTTGGACTCATACGCCAAACACCATGAGGGGCAGCATTCAGGGAATTCAACCAGATATCCTGATCATTCTGGGACATCACGATTGAAGCAGTCGCACTTTCAACGGAGATAGTCACGTTTTCATCAACCCCAGCCAGTTCATTGCGGAAAACAGACAGGTATTGTGCCGCCTGTGTTTGTAATGCAGTCAAGTTTTCTGGGGCGATGGCAACGATGGCACTGGCTTCTCGTGGTAATGCATTGCGGGCTGTGCCGCCGACAAGATTGGCCAGTTTGAAAGGAATCTGTCTGGAGACCGAGCACAGGAAACGGACCAGCAGTTTGATGGCGTTGCCACGTCCTTCATGGATATTGACCCCAGAATGGCCCCCTCTCAGACCGGAAATATCAATCTTGGCAGTTGTCCAACCTTCAGGAATGTTTTCAGTTTGATGCTGTCGGCTGGCAGTGACATCAAGTCCGCCTGCACAGCCGATGCAGAATTCTCCCCAGGTTTCACTATCCAGATTCAGCAGGATTTTCCCTTGAAGAACTCCCGTCTCAAGGTTGTTTGCACCGCCCATGCCTTCTTCTTCACCAATCGTGAACAGGGTTTCAATGGGGCCATGGACGAGAGTCTTGTCCTCTAGGACTGCGAGTGCGAGTGCGATACCGATGCCATCATCGGCGCCCAGTGTCGTACCATCTGCCGTGACAGTATTGCCATGGACCAGAGGGCGGATAGGATCCTTGGAGAAGTCATGGTCGGATCCTTCATTTTTCTGACAGACCATATCCAGATGTCCCTGCAGGATGACACCGGGAATGTTTTCCCGTCCTGGTGTGGCGGGTTTCCGGATAATCAGGTTGCCTCCTTGATCAATCAGGTTTTCCAGCCCCTGTTTGTCTGCCCAGTTTTTGAGAAATGCAACAACAGCTGCTTCGTGCTTTGACTGGCGGGGAATACGGCTTAAGGCTGCGAAATGAGCCCATACGGACGCAGGTTCAAGTCCTGCAAAAGGAAATTCATTCATTTTGTTACAAAGGACGTAAAGGGTAATCAATGCTACGATAATACAATCATACCAATTTAGCACCAATCACTATCTGTAAGTTAAAAATCTGCCAATAAATAAACAGGTCTCATATAGATTGTCGAACTGGACATGGGATAGAGCCATTCATGTGTTATAGTCCTGAACCTTGTTTTCTATGTAGAGAATTGCCATTTAATGAAAGATGACAAATGGAAGAATTTGTAGCGTTTTATCTATCATTCTTTGAAGAATCACCGCTCCTGTATGCGATAGTGTCTCTATTGATGATTGTGTTTTTCGCGACAATTTTGTACATCATCTCCAAGCAGGTGCTGTTGCGGATTGTCAGGAAACTGCTTCAGTGGACCGGTATTTCCGATGTGGGCTATGAACTCATCAACAACGTGGCGACACGTCTGGCGAATATTGCACCAGCATTGGCTTGCACCAGTGCCCATCGATGGATTCCTCGTATGCCAGAATCGGTTGGCAGGTTCTTGCATCACACTGCGGCATGTTTTATTGTCCTGAGTCTGGCAATGGCACTGGCTGGGGGGGTGGATATTCTCAATGCCTTGTACAACAGACGTGAAAATGCATCCCATCGATCAATCAGAGGGTATATCCAGTTGCTTAAACTGGCGATTTATCTGATTGCGGGAATCCTGATTGTCTCGTTGGTTTTCGATAAATCGCCATTCCTGCTGCTTTCTGGTCTGGGCGCAATGGCGGCGGTCCTGATGTTGATTTTTCAGGACACACTGCTCTCACTCGTTGCCAGTATCCAGACTTCAGCCAATGGGACGGTTCGGGTCGGAGACTGGATTGAAATGCCAAGCCTGAATACTGATGGAACGGTCATCGATCTCGCGCTGCATACCGTGAAAGTCCAGAATCTGGACCGGAGTGTGACAACTTTCCCGGTTAGGAAACTCGTGACCGATCCATTCAAGAACTGGCGCGGTATGCAGGAATCGGGCGGACGTCGGGTCAAACGGGCGGTTTATATCAATCAGGCAAGCATCCATTTTCTGACGGAATCAGAGTTCCAATCGGTACAGCAGCTTCGTCTCATGAAATCCTGGTTGGCATCCTATAAGAGAAGACATGGAGAGTTTAAAGTTCAGGAAACTGATGAGGAGGGGTATTACAATAGTCGCCGCCTGACCAATGTCACGGTATTCCGGGCATATGTTGAACAGTATCTCTACAGTCATCCAGAGATTGATAAGACAGATACCATTCTGGTCCGCCAGATGGATCCAGGTCCAACAGGGATGCCGATTGAGGTCTACTGCTTCGTAACCACCACGGACTGGAACCGTTACGAAGAACTGCAGGGGGATATCATTGACCATATCTACGCCATCCTGCCCCGTTTTGGTTTATCCATCTACCAGCAGCCGAGCGGAGAGGATATGGAAAAGATTGGCATAGTGGATACAGCAGTCGATAAAACCCTGAACGGTTGATAAGCGTTCTGATAGACTCTCAGTGAAAGGAATCGCTGAGACTCCCAAATGAAGAAGCTCAAGAGAATCTATCAGAACCTTCCAGACACAATCCGTTATATCGTAACGGCGGTCATTTTATGGATTGTGGCGGTTCTTGCAGGCATGGCGCCTGAAGAATGGCAGGGCTTTTTTCAGATAGTCAGTGGCATTTGTCTGGCGGTTGGTCTTGTCATTATCTTTTTCCTGCTTCAGCGTTATCTATCCCAGCGTTTCAACAAGGTGACGATGTTGCAGCGTATGAATGCCCATGTGCTTTATGGGCGTTTGACGGTACTTGAGGCACAGCTCTGCCTGTTCTCAGAACAGTTGGAGCTGTTGCCATTTCCCCAGGATACAGATTGTGCCCAGCTTCTTGAAAAAACACTGCCTGTCATAGAGGACACATCATGGCAGGAGTCTTTGCTCGCATTGGTGAAGGCAAGCTATCTCCATCATGAAGAACGGGAAAATTTCAGGAAAGGCTTTGAACAGTTGAAAC
>CAVJQJ010000205.1:0-2278 GCA_963651715.1 Anaerovoracaceae bacterium | reverse complement strand
TAGCTGTAAGCTTTTTGGAACCCCCAGCTTAGCTGGGGGTTTTCTTATGACAAACAGAAAGGCACTCGGGGGGTGCCTTTTTTCATTCTCAATCCTGATATTCAGGGGGTGGTTGCCGATACGCTGTTTATAACAGCCCGTATCAGGCTACTTTCCTTTCTTGGAGACCTGTCGATCGAGTGATGCCAGCCATTCCATTTTTTCCCCGATTTTCTTTTCCAGACCATACTGTGTCGGTTGGTAGAAAGGGATTTCTTCCATGCCGTCCGGGAAGTAGGTTTCCCCTGCTGCATAGGCGTTGGGTTCATCATGGGCGTAGCGGTATTCCCGTCCATATCCGAGTTCTTTCATCAGTTTTGTCGGGGCGTTTCGCAGATGGATAGGCACATCCCGTGATCGGTCACGTTTAACGAAAGCCCTCGCCTCATTGTAGGCGATTTCACCAGCATTGCTCTTGGCTGCGATGGATAGATAGACAATGGCATTGGCGATAGCCAGCTCTCCTTCTGGACTGCCCAACCGTTCATATGTCGCAGCGGCATCGTTTGCAATCTGTGCCGCCCGTGGGTCTGCAAGTCCAATATCTTCCCACGCCATGCGGATGACGCGTCTTGCGATATAGCGTGGATCGGCGCCACCGTCCAGCATTCTGGCGAACCAGTAAAGTGCCGCATTGGGATGGGAACCTCTGACCGACTTATGCAATGCGGATATCTGGTCATAGAACCCATCGCCCTTGTTGTCGAAACGTCTGAATGCATCGCCAAGCGTTTCCTTGAGCAGTGCGGATGAGATGTCTGTTTGTTTCTGGATGGCTGCCTGGGCAGAGAGTTCCAGCAGGTTCAGCAGTTTTCTGGCATCCCCATCCGCGCTGTTGATCAGCATGTCCCTGCCATCCTCTGTGATTGTAACGTCTTTCAGTTCGCAGGACAGCGCCTTGTCCATGAGGGCGTTCTGCTGATCTGGCGTCAGGGATTTCAGCACATAGACCGATGCTCGGGAAAGCAGTGCGTTGTTGACTTCAAAGGACGGGTTTTCAGTCGTTGCTCCAATGAATGTGAAGAGTCCGCTTTCGACATGCGGCAGGAAAGCGTCCTGCTGGCTTTTGTTGAAGCGGTGGACTTCATCCACGAAAAGGATAGTGCGTCTGCCTGAGTTTGCCCTGACGATGCGGGCACGCTCCACAGCTTCACGGATGTCTTTCACCCCGGAGAGTACAGCAGACAATGCGATGAATTCAGCATCAAAGGCATCCGCCATCAGTCTGGCCAGTGTGGTCTTGCCGACACCGGGGGGCCCCCAGAGAATCATGGAGTGTGGTTCACCGGATTCAAAGGCAAGCCGAAGGGGTTTCCCTTCGCCGAGCAGATGTTCTTGGCCGACAACATCCGCGATGGTCTGCGGACGGAGGCGTTCGGCTAAAGGAGCTTGTGACATGATGACGGTTATTGATGACTGAAAAACACAGTCTATCCGATGGCTGTGTGACAGGCAAAATCTTTCTCATCAAATGACGGCAGGCGTAGGGGATTGCCGGGTTTTGGTGTATGGTATGGCTCTTGGTGACAGGTTTTCTGAAAATGGAGCGCCTGTGCTGTTGAATGAGGAATCCAAGACAATGACAGATAGGTATGATACAAACCCGGAAGGTTTTCTGGACAAGGACCTGATTGAGACACGCATTGATGGCGGAACAGCTTATGAGGGCAGTTTTTTCAGTATCCAGAAGGACAATGTCCGCTTACCGGATGGCGCGGTTGCTTTCCGTGAATTCATGCATCATCCCGGGGCAGCAACAATCATTCCGCTCTTTGATGATGGGACGGTGTTGGTTGAGCGTCAGTTCCGTTATCCGATGAACCGGATTTTCATTGAACTGCCGGCAGGTAAGATCGATCAGGGGGAGGATCCCTTTGAAACCGCAAAACGGGAACTGGAAGAAGAGACCGGATATGTGGCGGATGAGTGGTATTTTGTGACGACTATCCATAACGCAATCGGGTATTCAGACGAGCACATCGACCTTTATCTGGCGAAAGGACTGCGACAGGGAAAGGTGCGTCTGGACGAGGAAGAGTTCATACAATCTTTCAGGATATCTGCAATAGAACTTATTGACTGGGTGAAAAAAGGTCAAGTGACTGATGTAAAAACCATAATTGGGACATTTTGGCTGGAAAAAATTGTCTCTGGTCAATGGAATGTTGAAAAAATAGTGTAATGCATTGAATTATAGTTTATGATGCATTTATCGCTTTGAGGTCGGGCAGTTGTGCAC
>CAVJQJ010000204.1:0-10847 GCA_963651715.1 Anaerovoracaceae bacterium | reverse complement strand
ACACGACGGTTGTCGCCGACACGGGCGATTTTCAATCCATCCAACAGTATTCCCCACAGGACTCCACAACAAATCCCTCACTGATCCTCCGTGCGGTCCAGAAGGATGAATACCATGTGCTTCTGGAGAAGATTGTCCGTGAAAACCGTTCCCTGACGACCGAAGAAATCATTGACCGTCTGCTGGTGGCTTTCGCCAAGGAAATCCTCAAGGTGGTGCCAGGCCGAGTTTCCACCGAGGCAGACGCCCGCCTCTCTTTCGATACGGACGGCAGCATCAGCAAAGGCCGTGAACTGATCAAGCTCTACAAGGAGGCCGGCATTCCTGCTGAACGCATCCTGATCAAGATTGCCGCAACCTGGGAAGGCATCCGTGCCGCAGAGGTTCTGGAAAAAGAAGGCATCCGCTGCAACATGACGCTGATGTTCTGTCTGCCACAGGCTGTTGCCTGCGCAGAGGCGGGCGTCCAGCTGATCTCACCTTTTGTCGGCCGTATCTACGACTGGCACAAGAAACAGACGGGGCAGGAATACATCGGCGCGGATGATCCCGGCGTCCAGTCTGTGAAACGCATCTATAACTACTATCGGAAATTCGGCTATCCAACCGAAGTCATGGGGGCAAGTTTCAGAAACACCTCCCAGATTACCGAACTGGCAGGTTGCGACCTGCTGACCATCAGCCCACAGCTCCTGCAGGCGCTGTCTGACTCCAACGCGCCTGTTGAACCCAAACTCAGCCCAGCCCTCGCCCAGCAGGATCCGATTGAACAGGTTTCCTACGGAGAGTCCGCTTTCCGGCTGGCACTGAACAATGATGCAATGGCAACGGAAAAACTGGCTGAGGGCATCCGCTCTTTCTGCGCAGATACAGTAAAACTGGAAAAAATGATCGAGGCACTCCGCTGATTGGACATTTTTTCATAAGCCAAGTCATCAAAGGTGGTTTCCTGTCTGGATACCACCTTTTTCCATCACCCCGTCCCTGCAGAAACTCAGCGCTTTCTCAGATAAGCGCTTTCCCGGAACATTTCAAAAAACACCAGCTCCTGTTTCCGTGCGCGCTCCTCCAGCTCATACTGCGTAGGATCAAACAACCAGTCGCGGACCATCCCCCAATAGCTGTCACGCAGCATGTCCACCATCATCCTGATATCCAGATCCTGAGGCAGATGCCTCTTTTTCTGAGCTCCGGTCAGCGCTTCCTCCAGCAGACCATTTGTGTATCGCCGCCATTCCAGCATCTGGACACGAACCCGGTTCATCTCATGCGTGTATTCACACCGCAACAGGATAATGGTCAGCACTTTGCGGAAACGGGAATTCTGGACAATCTCACGGGTTATCCTTGCCTGAGTCTGTTTCAGCGCCTCAATTGGATTGCCATCATCCCTTTCGGAGGCATCCACAACCAGATCCATCATCAATTTCCTGACCCGGTTGCACATTTCATTGAAGACATCCTCCTTGTTCTTGAAATTCCAATAGATGGCTCCGCGGGTCATCCCTGCGACCTGCGCAATTTCATTCAAGGCAGTCTGGGAATACCCTTTTTCATAGAACACATCTTCCGCAGCATCAAGGATGCGATCACGTGTATCCTGCCCTTTTTTTCTTGATGGCTGTTCCATGTTTTCCTGGTTGAACGTACGGTATCTGGTCAGTTATACAATATGCAATACACCCCATCAAGTGTAGAATAGGAAATTGGCTGTTTATCTGTGATTGATATTATATCTCGTCCTAGAATTTTTATTCTTAGCTCCGCAAACATACATACATGCATGTATGTTTTAATCCTCTCCAGAAACAGCACCAATAACCTTTTGATTTTCCATACTTTGCTCTTTACTGTTAGAGCAGGTTTTTTCTATTGCTGAATTATGAATCTGTACTCCTGTTTAAGAGGTGCGGGCATTGTTATCACTGCCGCAGCTGTCCTGACAGCCTGTTCTCCAAAGACACAGGCCCCAGCCCAGATGCCTGAGGTGTCTTATATTGTCATCGGCGAAGAACGCCTTTCCATCCAGAATGAACTGCCCGGCCGTCTTGAATCTTTCCGGACCGCCGATATCCGCGCCCGTGTGCCAGGCGTTGTGCTGAAACGCTGTTTTGAAGAAGGCTCTATCGTCAAGAAAGGACAGGTCCTGTTCCGCATTGACCCACGTGATTACCAGGCTTCTGTCCAGAGCGCACAGGCAGCAGTCATCCAAGCTGAGGCCACCAGGACCCAGACCGGTCTGAAGCTGAACCGTTACAAACCGCTTGTCGGCATCAATGCCATCAGTAAACAGGAATACGATGACGCCGCAGCTGCCGCCAAGCAGGCTACCGCCGAAGTCCAGGCTGCCAAAGCTTCCCTTGCAAAAGCCCGCCTGAACCTGGAATATGCCAACGTCGTCGCACCAATTACCGGACGTATCGGCCGTTCGCTGGTTACCGAAGGCGCCTTGGTCGGACAGAATGAGCCCACCCTGCTGGCAACCATCCAGCAGATTGACCCAATGTACCTGAACCTGACCCAGTCCAGCGCCGATATCATGAAACTCCGTCAGGATATGATGAAAGGTGACCTGAAAGATGTCGGCAAGAGCATTCCTGTAACCATGACACTGGAAGACGGCACTGAATACTCTGAAAGGGGTTCCCTGCTGTTCTCCGACATCACCGTTGATCCAACCAGTGGTGAAGTCTCTATCCGCGCCCTGTTCCCGAATCCAAAGGGTCTCCTGCTCCCAGGAGTCTTTGTCCGTGCAAAACTTGAACAGGCGGTTCAGGACAACGCCATCACCGTCCCACAGCAGGCTGTCCAGCATTCCAACGATGGCACTTCAGTCATGATCCTGGACAGCGAAGACAAGGTCGAAGTCAGGAAAATCACGACTGGCAATGCCATCGGCACCCGTTTCATCGTGACCGAAGGCCTGCAGAACGGCGATCGCGTGATTGTCGAGGGTATCCAGAAAATCAAACCGGGTATTCAGGTGAAGGCTGTACCTTGGCAGGATCCTGAGCGCAAGGACACACCTGAACAGATCCAGGGGGTTACCCCCGTCGAAAAGCCTGAAAACAAGGAAGGCGACAAACCAGCACCTGCAGGCAACAAGGCTTAACCAGCGGTTACAAAGGATTTCCCACTATGGCAAGATTTTTTATTGACCGCCCGATTTTCGCATGGGTTATTGCGATTTTCATCACGCTTGGCGGTCTGCTGTCGATGTTCAACCTGCCTGTCGCGCAGTATCCAAGTGTTGCGCCACCACAGGTCACTGTTTCGGTCACCTATCCAGGTGCAACCGCAAAAACGGTTGAGGACAGTGTTATTTCCATTATTGAACAGGAAATGAACGGTGCGACCGGGTTGTATTACTTTGAATCCGAATCCGCAAGTGGTTCCGGCAAGATTACCCTGTCTTTCACCCCAGAAACCGACGTTGAACTGGCTTCCGTCGACGTGATGAACCGTCTGAAACGCGTTGAATCCCGTCTACCAAGCTCTGTGACCCAACAGGGTATCAACATCAACAAATCGCGGAACAACTTTCTCGCCATCGTCTCCCTGGTTTCAGAAGACGGGCGACTTGGGCCAATTGACCTCGGTGACCTGATTTACCGAAATGTGCTTTACGAAATCAAACGTATCCCAGGGGTCGGTGATGTCACTGCGTTCGGTTCAGAAAAGGCGATGCGTGTCTGGCTGGATCCAGTGAAACTGACCGGATTCCATCTGACAGCAGAGGATGTTGCCGCCGCCATCAAAACCCAGAACATCACCGTAACCCCTGGCGCTATCGCAGACCCACCAAACACCGGGAAGGAGACCTTCACCGCAAACGTGAATGTCCATGGCCAGCTGCAGACGGTCGAGGAATTCGAGAACATCATCCTGCGCGCCAACACCAATGGTTCCACCGTCAGGATCAAGGATGTCGCAAGGGTTGAGCTCGGCGGTCAGACCTATGCCACCTATCCCCGCATGAACGGCAAGCCAATCTCCGGCTTCGGGGTGCTGCCTTCTGCGACAGCAAACACGATGGAAACAATGCGGCTGATCCGTGAAAAAATGGAAGAGCTGAAACAGTACTTCCCTCAGGGTGTCGACTACCGGATCGGGAACGATACCTCACAATTCGTTTCCGCTTCCATCCACGAAGTCATCAAAACCCTGTTTGAAGGTGTTTTCCTGGTCTTCATCATCATGTATCTGTTCCTGCAGAACATCCGCTACACGATCATCCCAACGATTGTCGTGCCAATCGCCCTGATGGGGACGTTGGCGGTGATGAAAGCCTGCGGGTTCTCCATCAATATGCTGACGATGTTCGGCATGGTGCTGTCTATCGGTATCCTGATTGACGATGCGATTGTCGTGGTCGAGAACGTGGAACGTATCATGGCGGAGGAAGGTCTTTCGCCGAAAGAGGCTACCCGCAAGGCAATGGACCAGATTACCGGTGCGATCATCGGTATTTCGGTTGTCCTGACCGCGGTGTTCATCCCAATGGCATTCTTCAGCGGCTCTGTCGGTTACATCTACCGCCAGTTCTCCATCACGATGATTTCTTCGATGGTCTTCTCCGCATTCCTGGCCCTGTCCCTGACACCGGCATTGTGCGCAACCATCCTGAAACCTGTTGACCCAGAATCCCATGCTGAAAAGAAAGGTTTCTTCGGTTGGTTCAACCGCAAGTTCAATATCATGACCAGCGCCTACAGCAATCAGGTCTCCAAGGTGTTGACCCGCACGAAACGCTACATGGTGATCTACGGTGCGATTGTCATCTGCATGGGCTTCATGTTCTGGAAACTGCCAACTTCCTTCCTGCCGAATGAGGACCAAGGGTATGTCTATGCCAACCTGCAGCTGCCTGCTGGTGCGACCCAGAGCCGGACACTGGAAGCCTTGAAAATTGTTGAAGACCAGTTCATGAATGAACCCGGTGTTGAAAACACGATTACAGTTGTCGGACACAGCTTTTCCGGCACTGGCCAGAACGGTGGCTTGGCTTTCGTGACACTGAAAGATTTCAGTGAACGGGGCTCGGATGACTCTGCCAGTGCGATTGTAGCTCGAGCTTTCGCCCGGTTCTCACAGATCCGCGATGGGCTGATTTTCCCATTGAGCCCGCCTCCTATCCGAGAACTGGGGACGGAAACCGGGTTTATCTTCCGTCTGCAGGACCGTTCCAGCCAAGGCAATGAAAAACTGGTTGCCGCACGAGACCAGTTGATGAAACTGGCAACAGAAAGCCCTGTCATCAAGACAATCCGTTTCGATGGTATGGAAAATGCCCCTCAGCTGTCACTGGAAATCGACCGTGAGAAAGCAAATGCCCTGGGCGTCTCGTTTGCGGACATCAATACCTCCCTGTCGACAGCATTCGGTTCCAGCTATGTCAACGACTTCGACAGCAAGGGACGTCAGCAACGTGTGATTGTCCAGCTGGATGCCGACAAACGTGTGGACCAAGAATCCTTCAGCAGGCTGTTTGTCCGGAGCTCTTCCGGCAACATGGTACCTCTGGCATCCTTCTGCTCGGTCAAATGGGAGAAAGGCCCAATCCAGCTGATCCGTTACAACGGCTATCCATCCATGCGTATCACCGGCACACCGGCTGACGGTTACTCTTCAGGTGATGCAATGAATGAAATGGCTAACCTGATGAAACAACTGCCTAACGGCTTCGGTTACGAATGGACCGGTACTTCGCTGGAAGAACAGGCGTCCGGTTCCCAGGCACCAATGCTGTATGCATTGTCCATTCTGGCAGTCTTCCTGTGTCTGGCGGCATTGTATGAAAGTACCACCATTCCAATCGCCGTTCTGCTGGTGATGCCACTGGGGGTTATCGGCGCGCTGATCGGGGTGTATCTGCGTGGCATACCAAATGACGTCTACTTCAAGGTCGGCCTGATTGCAACCATCGGTCTGTCAGCCAAGAATGCCATCCTGATTGTGGAATTTGCGAAGGACCTTGAGGAAAAAGGGATGAGTGTGCTTGAAGCAACCATGGAAGCTGTCAAACTGCGTTTCCGCCCTATCCTGATGACATCCTTTGCATTCATCCTGGGGGTTGTCCCACTGGCAATCGCCCACGGTGCTGGTGCCGCTTCCCAGCAGGCAATCGGTACCGGTGTGCTATTTGGCATGATGACAGCAACCGTGCTGGCCATCTATCTGGTGCCGGTCTTCTTCGTGGTTGTCAGATCGGTCTTCAACAAGAAGAAAGCGCAGCCTGCTGGCACCCCTGGTGCAACAGATGACTCCACCACTGATGGTGAAGATAGAGATAATCCTCCTCACCAGAAGAAAACGTGGAAAGAACTGCTGAAAACACTGAAACGAAAGAAAGAGGAATAACCATCATGTTCAGGAAATGTTCTTTGGCATTATTGGTTGCCAGTATCCTGACCGGCTGCAGTATGGCGCCCGATTACATCCGTCCAGATGCACCGATTGAAAGCCAGTATCCAACAGGCAACGGTGCAGGTCCATCTGCCGCCAACCAGATCGGCTGGCAGGAATTCTTCCGTGATGAACGGCTGAAAGCGCTGATCGCCGCCGCCATCGAAAACAACCGAGACCTGCGCGTCGCCGCACTGCGGATCGAGGAGGCCCGAGGGATGTATGACATCCAATGGGCAGACCGCCTGCCGACCGTTGATATCGAAGGCAGCTCAACCCGTACCCGTACACTGGCAAGCGATGGCCAGACGAGGGTCACTAGTGGCACCCATCAGGTCGGCGTTGGCATTTCTGCCTTTGAACTTGATTTCTTCGGCAGGGTCAAAAGTCTGTCTGATGCCGCACTCGCAAATTATCTGGCGACTGAAGAGGCCCAGCGTTCTGCCTATATCAGTCTAGTTTCCGAAGTTGCCAAAACCTATCTGACTGAACGCGCGCAGGCTGAGCAGATTGAGCTTGCCAGAAAGAGTTACGAGTCATACCAGAAGACCTATGGCCTGATGAAGCGACGTCTCGAAGTCGGCATTACATCTTCGATTGAGCTGCGCCAGTACGAAACGCTGATGCACACTGCACTGGTCACATTGGCAAAACATGAACGGCAGCACGCCCAGACGGTCAACACCTTGGTTGTCCTGATCGGTGGCAAAATGCCAGCCGGCCTACCTGCACCTCACAAGCTGTCTGAAGCCGACCTGATGATGGATATTCCAGAAGGGCTGCCAACGGAACTGCTGGAAAAACGCCCTGACATCCGTCAACAGGAACAGTTGCTGAAAGCCGCCAATGCGAATATCGGTGCTGCCCGGGCGGCTTTCTTCCCACGCTTCACCATCACCGGTTTCGCCGGCTCACTGAGTTCAGATTTTGCCGGGCTGTTTGACCCCCATTCCGGCGCATGGACCTGGGCACCTCAGATGACCGTGCCGATTTTCGATACCGGTCGGAATATTGCCAATCTGGATGTCGCTGAAGCCCGCAAGAATATTGCTGTCGCTGAATATGAAAAGACCATCCAGGTGGCTTTCCGTGAAGTTGCCGACGCCCTCTCCAACCGGATCTGGCTGGATGAGCAGGTTACTGCACAGGAAGGCGTCCTGCGCTCTGAAGCGGACCGTTACCGCCTGTCGCTTGCCCGCCTCAACAATGGCATCGGGAATTCCCTCGCTGTCTTCGATGCCCAGCGCCAGCAGTTCGCCGCAGAACAATCTCTGGTCGACATCCGGCTGTTGCGCATGGTCAATGCTGTTGAGCTTTACCGTGCATTGGGGGGCGGCTACTATCAGCCAGATGCAGTGAAACTGAACCCTTAAACCAACAGAGTTCCAACCACAGCCTGCCATGGAAGTCAACGGCAGGCTTTTTCACATCAGAAGTCATTTTTTATCGATTTTTTTGCAGAAAAACTCCACGGATTTCCATTTTTTTATTAGAATATGTCCCTAGATTCTTAACCGTCTGCGACACGCAATCTGTCTCTCGACAGCTGTATCATTTCTGAACCCGCCAGACGTTTTTCCACAGCCAATTTCCTGAAGATGCTTGGGCATCTCCATTTGGCGTTTTTCAATTGCTATTTTTCCGAACGATTATGAGTGACGATACCAAAGTTATTAGTGATGCATCTTTTGAAGCCGATGTCCTGAAATCCGATAAACCTGTCCTGGTTGACTTCTGGGCTGTCTGGTGCGGTCCTTGCAAGATGCTGTCTCCTATCGTTGATGACATTGCATCCGAATATGCTGACAAACTGACTGTTGCAAAAATGAATGTCGATGAAAATCCACAGACTCCCCAGCAGTTCGGTATCCGAGGCATTCCTACCCTGCTGCTGTTCAAGAACGGTAAACTGGCAACCCAGAAAGTTGGCGCTATGAGCCGGGCACAGCTGAAAGCATTCATCGATGCCAATATCTGATTGATTCACCGAATGGCGGTCTCCTGACCGCCATTCTTCATATTTCCTCACGGAAATGTGCTTTATTCCGCAGTAAATCCCTCATTTCTATCATGCATTTATCTGAATTAAAGACCCTTCGTGTGCCTGCTCTGCTTGATCTGGCACTGAGTCTCGAAATCGACAACGCCGCACGCATGCGTAAACAGGAACTGATGTTCGCTATCCTGAAGAAACACGCAAAGACCGGCGAACAGGTTTACGGTGACGGCGTTCTTGAAATCCTGCCTGACGGCTTCGGTTTTCTCCGCTCACCTGATGCCAGCTATATGGCATCCACTGATGACATCTATATCTCCCCTTCCCAGATCCGCCGTTTCAACCTGCATACCGGAGATTCCATTGAGGGTGAAGTCAGAACACCAAAAGACGGTGAACGTTATTTCGCACTGGTGAAAGTCGACAAGGTCAACGGTGCACCACCTGAAGCGTCCAAACACCGTATGCTGTTTGAAAACCTGACCCCACTGCATCCAGACAAGCCATTGAAGCTGGAACGCAATATCAGCGCCCAGGAAAACATCACAGGCCGTATCATCGATATGATTGCGCCAATCGGTAAAGGACAGCGTGGTCTGCTGGTCGCCTCTCCAAAATCCGGCAAGACTGTGATGCTGCAGCATATGGCACATGCAATCACCGCAAACCATCCTGATGTCACCCTGTTTGTCCTGCTGATCGACGAACGTCCAGAAGAAGTCACCGAAATGCAGCGTTCAGTCCATGGTGAAGTCATCGCCTCCACCTTCGATGAACCCGCAACCCGCCATGTTCAGGTTGCGGAAATGGTGCTCGAAAAAGCAAAACGCCTCGTTGAAATGAAGAAGGATGTTGTCATCCTGCTGGACTCCATCACCCGACTGGCACGTGCCTACAACACCGTTATCCCGGCTTCCGGCAAGGTCCTGACCGGTGGTGTCGATGCGAATGCCCTGCAGCGTCCAAAACGCTTCTTCGGTGCAGCCCGTAATATTGAGGAAGGTGGTTCCCTGACCATCATCGCCACCGCTCTGGTTGAAACCGGCAGCCGTATGGACGACGTCATCTATGAAGAATTCAAGGGAACCGGCAACATGGAAGTCCATCTGGAACGCCGTCTGGCTGAAAAACGCGTCTATCCTGCCATCAACCTGAACAAGTCCGGCACCCGCCGTGAAGAACTGCTGATTGAACCTAGCCTGCTGCAGAAGATCTGGATCCTGCGCAAGCTGCTGTACGGCATGGATGAGATCGAAGCGATGGAATTCATCCTCGACAAGATGCACGCAACGAAGACCAACGCCGACTTCTTCGACCTGATGCGCCGTGGTGGTTAAAATTCCATCAATCGAACGTGCATAGCAAAAAAGCCTACCGATGGTAGGCTTTTTTCATGGGGAACAGACTTTGTCTGCTGCTGTCATCTGATTACAGATGTGGCAGGGCGATCTTGTTGTCCTTGCTGAACTGATAATCCTTGAAGACATGTTCCGCTGTTGGCAGGAGATAGGTGCCATCAGCCAGTTTCAGGGTGGTTTCTTTCAGACGGTAAGCATTGGAACCGCAGGTCCAGACGTAATGGTTACGCATATTGGTGCAAAGACAGGTTTTATTGGTCTTGACCATGAACTTGTTGTCTGGATCCTTTGCCAGCCCCTCATAGTATTCCTGCAGATAGGAACAGGTACCGTTTTCAAGCATGTAACCAAATGCCTCGCAGTTTGGATGCAGGCCGAGAGACAGCGCTGGAGAACTTTTCAGCATCCGCATTGGATAACCGGTTGGGGATGCCATATTGACTTCAATATCGTCTTTTTCCGCATTGAGGTACACCTGCTTGACGGTATCAGGCAGACCGGATTCTTTCGTGATGGTAAAGCGGGTTGCCACCTGAACAGCGCTTGCGCCGCTTTCCAGCATATCCACCGCATCAGAGCCGGTGAAGACACCGCCACCGGCGATGACAGGAATGGAAAGCCCTTCTTTTTCCATGTAGGCGTTGACATCGCGGACAATGGATTTGAGATCATGGTTCATCCAGTCATCAAAGCCAAAACCAAGATGACCGCCAGCCAATGGACCTTCAACGACGACATAGTCAGGCAGACGGTTGAGCTTGGCACTGCGGCGGATGAAAATCTGAAGTGCACGATGGGAGGACACGATGATGCCGATTTTCACATCACGGAAACGTGGATGGTCCTCAATCAGCTTAAGGGTGTTCTGATGGAGACCGGCCGCCAGGGTGATTCCATCGATACCACCATCCATGGCACCGGTCAGACGGGCACGCAGGGTATCTCGTGGGGCATTCATGGTCAGCTTTTCCATGCAGTTCAGGAAAATCATGCCTGTGCCCTGCTTGCGGCTCATGACACTTTCCACCTGAAGTTTTGTGGCGTCGTAGACTTTTTCCAGGTCAAACACCACGCTGGACTTGTCATGC
>CAVJQJ010000203.1:0-3984 GCA_963651715.1 Anaerovoracaceae bacterium | reverse complement strand
GATCAATGCTGTCGCAACGGATGGTCACCGTCTGGCGTTCTGTTCCCTGGAAACGGAACAGGAATCTGAGAAACGCGATGTGATTATTCCCCGCAAGACGGTTATTGAACTGCTGCGTCTGCTAGAAGAAAAGGATGATGCTGTCCGTATTGATTTCTCCCAGACTCAGATCCGTTTCACTTTCGATTCTGTTGAGTTCATTTCCAAGCTAGTTGAAGGCAAGTTCCCTGACTATACCCGTGTCATTCCTAAGAATTATCAGAACAAGTTTGTGATTTCCCGAGATGCGCTGCTCCGTTCCCTGCAGCGTTCCGCAATCATGACGACTAATAAATACAAGGGGGTCCGCTGCATTCTGGATGCAGGCAGCCTGAAGGTGAATTCGACCAATACTGAACAGGAAGAAGCATTGGAAGAACTGGAAATCGATTACAACGGCGATCATATCGATATCGGCTTCAATGTGACTTACCTGCTGGATGTCCTGTCCAACCTGAAGTGTGAAAACATCCAGGTTGAGCTGGCGGACGGGAATTCTTCTGTATTGATGACGATTCCTGATAACAGCAGCTTCAAGTATGTTGTTATGCCTATGCGTATCTAAGGCGATGGGTGTTTCCGTTCTATGAGGTGTTGCCGCTCCTCTGAATCAGCGGCAGATTCTGGTGTTTTTTAAGGAAGATGGTTTATGTCTCAAACCGAAAACCAAGATTACGGTGCTCGTGAAATCAAGATTCTTGAAGGTCTGGAGGCTGTCAGAAAACGCCCTGGTATGTATATCGGGGATACGTCTGACGGTACGGGTCTTCATCATCTGGTTTTTGAGGTGCTGGATAATTCGATTGACGAAGCACTGGCGGGTTTCTGTTCTGAAATCCAGGTGGTGTTGCATAGCGACAATTCGGTTTCTGTGACGGATAACGGCCGTGGTATTCCTACCGGAATCAAGTTCGACGATAAGCATGAGCCAAAACGCAGTGCGGCTGAGATTGTGATGACGGAGCTGCATGCGGGCGGCAAATTCGACCAGAACGCGTATAAGGTTTCCGGTGGGCTGCACGGTGTGGGTGTTTCCTGTGTGAATGCACTTTCCACGCTGCTGAAACTGACGGTCTGGCGTGATGGCAAAGAGAATTACATGGAGTTCGAACGTGGCATTCCTGTGCGCACCGAGCTCCAGATGATTGATGGTGTTGAATGTGCGCCAATCAAGCAGGTCGGGGATTCCGACCGACAGGGGACCCGTGTCCGTTTCTGGCCTGATGCATCGATTTTCTCAACGATTGAGATGCAGTATGAGGTGCTGGCCCGCCGTATCCGTGAGCTGTCTTTCCTGAATAACGGTGTGAATATCCGTCTGACTGACCAGCGCACCGGTAAGGATGAGACTTTTGCTTTTGAAGGCGGTACCCGTGGCTTTGTGGAATACATCAACCGTGGCAAGACGGTGATGCATCCAACGATTTTCCAGGCAACCGGTGAAAGAGTGAGTGAACTGGGTACACCTGTCACGGTCGATATTTCGATGCAGTGGAATGATTCCTACAACGAACAGGTGCTGTGCTTTACGAATAATATTCCGCAACGGGATGGCGGTACCCATCTGACAGGTCTGCGCTCTGCGATGACACGTGTGATCAACCGCTATATCGCTGACAATGAGCTGGCGAAGAAGGCAAAGGTCGATATCACGGGCGATGATATGCGCGAAGGTCTGACCTGCGTGCTGTCGGTGAAGGTGCCTGAACCTAAATTCAGTTCCCAGACAAAGGATAAGCTGGTTTCTTCTGAGGTCCGGGGTCCTGTTGAGGAAATCATCACGAAGACGCTGACGGACTACCTGCAGGAACGTCCAAACGATGCGAAGATCATCTGTTCCAAGATTGTGGATGCCGCACGTGCCCGTGAAGCAGCCCGTAAGGCCCGTGAACTGACCCGCCGAAAGGGTGTTCTGGATGGTCTTGGGCTGTCTGCTAAACTGGCTGACTGTCAGGAAAAAGATCCTGCACTCTCTGAACTGTATCTGGTCGAAGGTGACTCTGCGGGTGGTTCTGCAAAACAGGGCCGCGACCGTAAGTTCCAGGCGATCCTGCCTCTGCGGGGCAAGGTGCTGAATGTCGAGAAGGCGCGTTTTGAAAAGATGCTGTCTTCTGAGCAGATCACTACCCTGATTGCGACTTTGGGCACCAGTATCGGTCCTGATGAGTTCAATATCGACAAGCTGCGTTATCACCGCATCATTATCATGACCGATGCGGACGTGGATGGTGCACATATCCGTACCCTGCTTCTGACGCTGTTCTACCGTCAGATGCCTGAATTGATTGAACGGGGTTATGTCTATATTGCCCAGCCACCGCTCTATAAGATCAAGAATGGCCGTGATGAACGCTATCTGAAAGATGATCTGGAAGAAGCAAACCATATGATGCATATCGCTCTCCAGAATGCTTCCCTGATTCCTCAGGATGGCGGTGCATCTGTGACCGGTGAGACACTGAAAGAGATGGCTGACCATCACACCATTGCCTATAACATCATTGGCCGTCTTGCCCGTCTGATCGGTCAGGATGTGCTGGCTGCGATTATGAATGGTGTCCGGTTGAATCTGGATTCTGCTGAAGCGGCACAGGCTTCCGCTGCCGCATTGAACAAGGCTTTGAATAATCCAGATATCACGGTTGAGGCACAGGTCGATGAAAACGGTATGCATGCACTGGCGGTGAAACGGATTACTTATGGCAATGTCCATGTCACCACCATTGACCGTGATTTCACGGAAGGCAATGATTACCGTCTGCTCGAAAAGACTTCTGATGAGTTCCTTTCCCTGGTTGGCAGTGGTGCTGTCATCCGCCGTGGCGAAGGTGAAAAGATGAAGCAGATGGCTGTCAGAAACTTCCATCAGGCAATGCAGTGGCTGCGGGATGAAGCTGAGAAGGGTATCTCGAAACAGCGTTATAAAGGCTTGGGCGAAATGAACCCTGAACAGCTGTGGGAAACCACGATGGATCCTTCGTCCCGCCGTATGCTGCGTGTCCGGATCGAGGATGCCATTGAAGCAGATAAGATCTTCACCACGCTGATGGGCGAAGAGGTCGATCCCCGCCGTAAGTTTATTGAAAGCAATGCCCTGCTGGCTGGTAATATCGATATCTGATCCAGATCTGACGCATCAAAATGAAGAGGCTGCCTGAAAATCAGACAGCCTCTTTGCTTTTCTTTCAGCCAGATTAAAGCTGTTTACGGGCTTTTCTGCTGTTTTACCTAAAACATACCTATTAGGTCAGAAAAATGCCTGGAACGGCTTTTAAGCGGTTTCTATATGCCTTAGATAGGTTCTGTCCGTGCAATGAGCCAATCTTTCGCCTCTGGGGCAATCCTTGGCAGCAGTTTTTCCCGGACGCCGGCATGGTAACTGTTGATCCAGTCTTTTTCTTCCTGTGTCAACAGGTTGATTTCCATGCAACGGGTATCAATCGGGCACTGGGTCAATGTCTCGAATTTCAGGAAATCACCGAATTCTGTTTTTTCTGCGGCCACTGCAGCGGAAAGGTTTTCAATACGGATGCCCCATTTGCCTGAACGGTAAAGTCCTGGTTCGATGGAAGTGACCATGCCCTCCTCCATCGCAGTCTGTGGGATTGGTTTTCCATGGTAGGATATTCCCTGTGGGCCTTCGTGGACATTGAGGAAGTAACCAACGCCATGCCCTGTACCATGCCCAAAGTCCAGTCCCCGATCCCACAGCGATTTTCTTGCAATTGCATCAATCATGGCAGATGGGATGGAACGTGGAAAATGCGTTGTGGATAAGGCAATGACACTCTTCAACACAACGGTGAAATCTTCACACTGGGCACGTGATGGAATGCCGACAGGTATGACGCGGGTCATATCCGTTGTTCCACGGAAGTACTGACCACCGGTATCAATCAGAAGCAGGCCATTGTTCTTGATTCTGGAGAATGATTCTTTGGTTGC
>CAVJQJ010000202.1:0-2202 GCA_963651715.1 Anaerovoracaceae bacterium | reverse complement strand
TGAAGAACAGTTAAGAAGAGTGGATTTTGGCACACAGGGATTGACTGGTGAAAGAAATCTTTCCAATTCTGCAGCCATCCTGCTTCATCCTGATATCAATACCAATTGGGTTCGTCCTGGCATTATGCTCTATGGTGGCACACCAGGAGGGAAGACTGCCGAAGAATTTGGCCTCATCCCAGCAATGTCTCTTGATAGTGAAATCATTCAGATCCAACACATCAAGAAAGGGGATTCAGTGGGATATGGAAGCTTGTATACAGCAGACAAGGACATGACTATTGGGGTTGTCGCATGTGGGTATGCAGATGGTTATCCCCGTGTGGCTCCAGCCGGTACACCAGTGATTGTTGATGGTGTACGTACTGAATTGGTCGGGCGTGTTTCCATGGACATGCTGACAGTCAATTTAACCCCTGTTAAAACGGCTCATGTTGGAAGCAAGGTCTGCTTATGGGGCAAAGAACTTCCAATTGAGGAAGTTGCTGTCGCATCTGGAACCGTTGGTTATGAAGTCATGTGTGCTTTGAGTGACAGGCCGCAAATTATAGAAAAAGACTGAGGATGGTCTTTTAACCGTTGTCTCGATAAATGGCAAAAATCAAAAGTCAGTATACGTGCAATGCCTGTGGCAGCGTCAGTGCAAAATGGTCCGGGAAATGCTTGTCTTGTGGCGAATGGAACACTCTGATTGAGTCTGAGGTCTCCTCTTCTGGTAATCGTTTCTCCGTCAAAAGGGCAGGTATTGCACAGACTTCACCTGTCATCTCTCTTGCGGATATTGATGCTGTTGATGTCCCAAGAGTTAACTCTGGCATCAATGAGTTTGACCGTGTTCTTGGCGGTGGGCTTGTTCCTGGCTGTGTCATTCTTATTGGGGGGGATCCTGGCATTGGTAAATCGACCCTTTTACTTCAGACATTGGTCAATTTATCTGATAAGAAAAAAACACTTTATATCAGTGGAGAGGAATCTGGTGCTCAGGTGGCATTGCGGGCAAAACGGTTAGGTCTCCAGGCTCCCAATCTGATGATGCAGGCAGAGATTCAGCTCGAAAAAATTCTGGGAACACTTGAAAACCAAAGGCCAGATATCGCTGTCATAGATTCGATTCAGACAATCTATTCAGATGTCTTGACATCCGCTCCAGGTTCAGTTGCCCAGGTTCGAGAATGTGCGGCACAGTTGACACGATCTGCCAAGACATCAGGCACGACCATCATTATGGTTGGACATGTCACAAAAGAAGGTTCTTTGGCCGGTCCGCGCGTGCTTGAGCATATCGTTGATACTGTTTTATATTTTGAAGGTGATACGCATTCAAGTTTTCGCTTAATACGTGCATTTAAGAATCGTTTTGGTGCAATCAATGAATTGGGTGTCTTTGCCATGACTGACAAGGGATTGAAGGGAGTATCCAATCCGTCAGCTATTTTTTTAAGTCAGCATAACAATCAGATTGCCGGTTCCTGTGTCATGGCGACACTTGAGGGAATGAGACCACTTCTGGTTGAAATTCAGGCACTTGTTGATTCCTCTCCAACTCCAAACGCCAGAAGGCTTTCCGTTGGATTGGAGCAGAACCGATTGGCGATGCTTTTAGCAGTTATGCATCGGCACGCCAACATTGCCGCATACGACCAAGATGTATTTATCAATGCCGTTGGTGGCGTAAAGATCAGCGAACCGGCTGCGGATCTTGCTGTGTTATTGGCAATTTATTCTTCCTTGCGTAATAGGGCGCTTCCCAAGGGGTTGGTCGTTTTTGGTGAGGTTGGTCTTGCTGGTGAAATCAGGCCGGCACCAAGAGGTCAGGACAGGTTGAAAGAGGCCTCAAAACTGGGATTTACAACAGCGATTATTCCTAAATCTAACGTTACCAGACAAGGAATACCTGGTCTGGAGATTATTGGCGTAGAGAGAATAGACGAGGTATTTGAAAAAGTTCGGGAACTGTAAGTTTATGCTCGTATGGCAATTCCAGTTACATCAATCTATTGATTCTATACAGTATTTCTCGCATATCAATACAGACTCAATATCCTCGTAGAATATTCAGTCCCGATTTAAAAACTCGCATCTTTAACACAATCGCAACATTGATGCAGGTGTATCCCGTGTTTCGGAAAAGAGATGTATTTTCATACATCTTAAGAACTCCAGCAAGAATATCTAGGTCCTACTCAGCAGCATATCCATAAG
>CAVJQJ010000201.1:0-6757 GCA_963651715.1 Anaerovoracaceae bacterium | reverse complement strand
GACTTGGATATCGGTGCACCAGCCGCCAATAGCCTCATCTGAGGCGTTATCGATGATTTCAGTGATGATGTGTAGTGGGTTTTCCGTTCGTGTGTACATGCCTGGACGCTGACGGACAGGTTCCAGCCCTTTCAGTACCTGAATGGATTCTTCACTGTAATCGGTGTTTTTTGCTGCCATAACAGAGACGGATAATGTTTCTTGGGGTGAATAATATGCCATGCAGACAGTGGATTCTACAATATTCCAAAGTCAGTGCGGGAGACTTGGTGGCGATGGTTTATGGTGCGGAAATTCAAGGATTATCGTTGTAAAGACCATTTTTTGAGGATTTTGTATGATTTATTGTTGCTTGATGCAATAGATGCTGTTGATATTATTGGATTTATTGTTTTGTATGATTGCGGTGCAAGGGTAATGCGTATATAATCAGGTAATGTTATTGGTCTCGCCCATCAAAAGATGGAGCGTAGGGAAGAGATGGGCTTTAGCCCATTTTTTTTTCATTATGCTTCATGCTCCCTCAAGATGGGATCGATGGTGTCGGGCAAAACTGAACAGGAGTATCTATTGTTTGAAGAACTGATTGAGAAAACCGTAACAGGCTGTGGTTACGATCTCGTTGAGATTGAGCGGGCGCCTGGTGGCGTTCTTCGTGTCTATATCGATTTTCTGCCTGAACAGGCGGATCGTGGCAGCATCACGTTGGATGACTGTGAAAACGTCAGCCGTCAGCTGTCACATGTCTTGATGGTCGAAGATGTTGATTACGACCGTCTGGAGGTTTCGTCGCCAGGTCTGGATCGTCCTTTGAAAAAGTTCAAGGATTTTGAACGCTTTGTCGGGGCGGAGGCTTGGGTGAGACTTCGGAGGCCTGTCGAGGGACTGAACCGCAAGACTTTCCAGGGGATACTTCAGCAGCCGGAAGGGGATGAAATCGGTTTGGAATTTGATAATCCAGATGGCAAAACCAGTTCAGTATTGCATTTTACAATTCCGGATATCGACCGGGCACACCTGGTACCTCAGGTGAATTTTAGGAGCCGTAAAGCATGAGTCTTGAAATTCTGCAGTTAGTTGACGCACTGGCGCGTGAAAAAAATGTCAGCAAAGAAATCGTTTTGGAATCACTGGAGCATGCATTGGCTCTTGCAACCAAGAAACGTTATCCAGGTGATGTAGATATCCGTGTTGCGATTGATCGTGATACCGGTGAACGTGAATCTTTCCGTCGTTGGAAAGTTGTTCCTGATGAAGATGGTCTGCAGATGCCTGATCAGGAAATCCTCCTTTTTGAGGCAAAAGAGCAGTTTCCTGATATTGAAGTGGGCGAATATATCGAAGAACCGATTGAATCCATCGACCTGCATGGACGCCGTTTTGCTCAGGATACCAAACAGATTGTTCTGCAGCGGATCCGTGATGCAGAACGTGAACAGAATCTGAATGATTTCCTCGATCGTGGCGAATCCATCGTTAATGGCACAGTTAAACGCATGGAAAAAGGTGATGCAATCATTGAATTCAGCAAGATTGAAACCCGTCTGCCACGTGATCAGATGATTCCTAAGGAAAATCTGCGTGTGGGCGATCGTGTCAGTGCCTGCATCTATCGGGTTGACCGTGGTCCTCGTGGCGCTCAGGTCCAGCTTTCCCGTACATCGCCTGATTTCATCAAGCACCTGTTTGAACGTGAGGTTCCTGAAATCGAAGATGGTCAGTTGGAAATCAAGTCTGCTGCGCGTGATCCTGGCATCCGTGCGAAGATTGCTGTCCATGCGCTTGATAGACGTATCGATCCAATCGGTACCTGCGTTGGTATGCGTGGTTCCAGGGTTCAGGCTGTGACAGGCGAACTGTCAGGCGAACGTGTTGATATTGTTCCATGGTCTGAGGATCCGGCACAGTTCGTGATTGGTGCGCTGGCACCGGCAAATGTCTCCTCCATTCTGGTTGATGAAGACAAACACGCAATGGATGTCATTGTTGATGAGGAAAATCTGGCGATTGCAATTGGCAGAAGTGGACAGAATGTCCGTTTGGCGACAGAGCTGACGGGGTGGAAAATCAATATCATGACAGAAGAGGAATCTGCAGATAAAAATGCACAGGAAAGAGCAGTTCTTCAGAACTTCTTCATGGAAAAACTCGATGTGGATCAGGATGTTGCAGATGTCTTGATTGATGAGGGCTTCACAACCATTGAGGAAATTGCTTATGTTCCAATGAGCGAAATGCTGGAAATTGAGGCTTTTGACGAAGAAACAGTTAAGGAAATCCGTCAGCGTGCCCGTGATATCTTCGTGAATGAAGAAATCGCTTACGAAGATGCGACTAAGGAAATGGAACCGGCACTCAAGGATTTGACTGGAATGACCACCGCTATCGCAACCAAACTGGGGAATACTGGTGTTCTGACAGTCGAACGCTTTGCTGGCATGGCATATGACGAATTTGGCGCAATTCTGGCGTTGCCTGCAGGACGGGCACGTCAATTGCTTGAAAACGAACTTGCGGACGTAACTGACGAAGAGCAGCAGACTATCGATGATGCATACGATGATGTTGCAAAAGAACTGCAGGAAAATGCCCGTGTACTGATGGAATCTAAATAGGATTCGAGATAGGCAAGATCTTTGAGAATCCTATAGAAATAAAGAAGGGGAAACATGGCAATAAATACTGCAGGCGAAAAACGCAAAATCTCCATATCAAGAAAAGAAACAAGTGAAATTCGTCAGTCGGATGCAACCGGCCGTTCTAGAACCATTCAGGTTGCAGTTCGGAAGAAACGTACAATTGTTAAACAGGACGAACAGGCTGACCGAGCAGAGATTGCCCGTCGTAACAAGGCGGCACCTGTTATTGATGCTGCGGAAAAACAGCGTCGGGAAGCTGAAGCTCGTCGACAGGCAGAACTGATTGCGCGTCAGGAAGCGGAAGCCCGTGAAAGACGTGAACGTGAAAAAGCTGAGGTAGAACGCCAGAAGGCTGCAGAGGCGGCCCGTGTGGCGACGGAAAAGAAAGCTGAAGAACAGCGTGCAGCTGACGAACAGAAACGTCAGCAGGCTGAAAAAGAAAAACAGCAGAAAGCTGAAGATGCCAAGAAAGCTGAACAGGCTAAGAAGGCTGAAGATGCGGCAAAGGCTGAAAAAGCACGTAAAGAAGCCGAAGCAGAACGTGTGAAACGGGCAGCAGAAGTTGAGCGTGCCCGTCGTGCTGTTGAAGATGAAGTTGCCCAGATCAAGGCAATGATGAACGGTACAGCCAAGAAACCTGCTAAACCACAGCAGAAACCTCAGCAGGCGCAGGAAACCAAAGACTCTACGAAAAAGACGGTTCAGCCTCAGAAAAATGCCCAGAACCAATCCGGTAGATCAGACAGGAAATCTGCACAGGGACAGCAGACAAGTACCCGTAATGATCGCTCAGAGAAAAATGATAAATCGGATAAACGCGGTGGCAACGATCGTAAGGGCGGTCGTGGCAATAACAATTCTGGTTGGCATGATGATGCTGGCAAGAAACGTGGTTCAGGTATGAAGACGCGTGGTGCGGATGTTTCCAATGGCCGTGAAGGCGGTCGGGGCAAGTCAAGAAACCGTCGTGGCCAGCAGGAACGCGAATCCAACTTCCACCAGCCAACTGAAGCTGTTATTCATGATGTTTATGTGCCAGAAACCATTACAGTCGGTGAACTGGCCCATAAGATGGCAGTCAAGGCATCTGAAGTTATCAAGGAATTGATGAAACAGGGTGAAATGGTCACCATCAATCAGGTGTTGGATCAGGATACCGCAATGCTGATTGTTGAAGAAATGGGACATCGTGCCCATGCGGCCAAGATTCAGGATCTTGACGAAGAACTGGATACGATTCTGGAAGGACAGACTGCAGAAGAACTGCCACGCGCGCCTGTTGTGACTGTTATGGGGCACGTTGACCACGGTAAGACATCTCTGCTGGACTATATCCGTCGTACCAAGATTGCTTCTGGCGAAGCAGGTGGGATCACTCAGCATATCGGCGCTTATCACGTTAAGACCGGTCGTGGCATCATTACTTTCCTGGATACACCTGGGCATGAAGCATTTACAGCAATGCGTGCACGTGGTGCTCAGGCAACGGATATCGTTATCCTTGTGGTGGCTGCAGACGATGGTGTTATGCCTCAGACTCGTGAAGCGATTGCCCATGCCCGTGCTGCAGGTGTTCCGCTGGTTGTTGCAATCAACAAGATTGATAAACCAGGCGCAAATCCAAATCGCGTGACTCAGGAACTGGTGGCTGAAAACGTTCTGCCAGAAGAATATGGTGGTGATTCTCCATTTATTCCAGTTTCTGCTAAGACCGGTCAGGGTATTGATGATCTGTTGGAAAACGTGCTGTTGCAGGCTGAAATTCTGGAACTCAAGGCACCAGTCAAGACAACAGCGAAAGGACTTGTCATTGAAGCCCGTCTGGATAAAGGCCGTGGTCCAGTTGCCACAGTGCTTGTCCAGTCTGGTACGCTGAATCGAGGCGATGTTGTTCTGGCAGGTCAGGAATATGGGCGCGTCCGTGCAATGCTCAATGAAAATGGTAAAGCGATTAAAGACGCTGGTCCAAGTATTCCAGTCGAAATTCAGGGACTATCCGGTGTACCTTCCGCAGGTGAAGAAATCGTTGTTCTCAATGACGAACGTAAGGTCCGTGAAATTGCACTGTTCCGTCAGGGTAAATTCCGTGATGTCAAACTGGCGAAACGTCAGGCAGCCAAGCTTGAAAATATGTTTGACCAGATTGCAGAAGGCGAAGTCAAGACGCTGCCTCTCATCATCAAGACAGATGTCCAGGGGTCTCAGGAAGCACTTTCTGGTTCACTTCTTAAACTGTCTAACGATGAAGTCCGTGTTCAGGTAGTCCATGCTGCGGTTGGTGGCATTACCGAAACAGACGTTAACTTGGCTGTGGCATCCAATGCTGTCATCATTGGCTTTAATACCCGTGCAGATGCACAGGCCCGCCATCAGGCAGAAGTCAATGGTGTGGATATCCGTTATTACAACATCATCTATGATGCGATTGACGATGTGAAAGCGGCAATGTCCGGTATGCTGGCACCAGAAAAACGTGAAAATACCCTGGGTCTTGTGGAAATCCGTCAGGTTATCCACGTCAGCAAGGTTGGTTCTATTGCGGGCTGCTTTGTTACAGAAGGTCTGGTCCGTCGTGGTGCTCCAGTACGCCTGCTGCGTGATAATGTTGTTATCTGGACAGGCGAAATTGATTCCCTGAAACGTTTCAAAGATGACATGAAGGAAGTCAAGGCTGGCTTTGAATGTGGTCTGACCTTGAAGAACTACAATGACATCAAGGAAGGTGACCAGATTGAAGTCTTTGAAATTCTGGAAATCGCCCGTACACTGTAATCGATAGACAGGTAATTGTTCTGAAAGGATAAAACCATGGCAAGACATAGCAGATCCATACCAGGTCGTACCCTTCGGGTTGCCGATCAGATTCAACGTGACCTGTCTGATATCATTTTTTCAGAACTTAAGGATCCGAACGTTGGCATGATTACAATCACTGAAGTCAAGGTGACTCCGGATTATACCAACGCAAAGATTTATTACACGATGCTGGATGACAGTGCTGAAAACGTAGAACGGACTCAGGACAGTCTGCGGCGGGCATCAGGATTTTTGAGGAATCAGCTTGGCAAACGGTTGCATATCCATACGCTTCCAACATTGGCATTTGTTTATGACAATTCAATTTCTGACAGCATGGCGCTGATGAGCTTGATTGATAAGGCAAATGCAACGCATGTTCCAGATGATCAGGAATAACAGATATTGGACTGATTGACCGACCATTTATGAAAAAAAATCAGCCTGTACGGAGACCCCGTCTCGAGATAGACGGGGTTCTTTTATTAGACAAGCCTGCTGGTATTTCCAGTAATGACGCATTGATTCAGGCAAAACGATATTTCAATGCAAAAAAAGCGGGACACACGGGCACTCTTGATCCTTTTGCAACAGGTTTGCTGCCACTGTGTTTTGGGGAAGCAACCAAGTTTTCTCAGGACCTGTTGAATGCAGACAAGACTTACGAAACCATTGTCCACCTTGGCATTCAGACCAATACTGGAGATACTGAAGGGGAGATTGTTCAGGAATTGTCCGTGCCTGATTTGACGGCATCGCAGATAGAGGATGTTCTTGAACGGTTTCGAGGGGAGATTAAGCAGACGCCACCCATGTATTCGGCATTGAAGCGGGAAGGCCGTCCACTTTATGAATATGCACGGAAGGGCATAGAACTGGAGCGTGAAGCCAGGGACATTGTCATACATGAACTGACACTCATTGAATGGCAGAAACCATTCCTCAGACTTTCAGTGACCTGCAGCAAGGGAACATATGTCCGCGTATTGGGCGAGGATATCGGCAAGGCGATTGGATGTGGGGCGCATCTGAAGTCCTTGAGAAGAACACGGGTTGGATCGCTTTCGTTGGAGAGGGCGATAGGGCTGTCTGTCCTGAAAGAAACACAGGAGAGCAGTCAGGAAATAAAGAACGGCCATCTACTGCCTGTTGATTGGCTCTTGTCAGACTCACCGGTAATCAACCTGACCGATGAATTGGCATCAAGATACTGCAACGGTCAACGTTTATCTGTTGCTAAAGAAAATATTCAGGTGCAGTCGCAGTCTGAACGTTATCGGGTTTACTCCCCTAGTGGTGTCTTTATGGGGACAGCTGTATTA
>CAVJQJ010000200.1:0-6538 GCA_963651715.1 Anaerovoracaceae bacterium | reverse complement strand
CTTTCAGTCTGATTGTGTGGACCGATACCCCGTGTATATTGGTAAATCTTTTTTCCCGAAGCATTGGGTAATATCAAACCAATACCAGGTTTTGTAATAATGCTTCAATGATTCATGTCTCTCAAAATGGACCTTCTTCAGTCCAGGATTCCCTTCAAAACAATTGTTGGATTCATATTCCTCTTTGAGTGCCAGCCAATCTGCCTCCTTGTGACAAGTGACATCCACTTCCAGACAGTCATAATCTTTGCCATCCTGATGACGAAGGAACTGTTTACGGCGATTCCATTTAATCCCTGCATATCCAGTTCCCTTTTTTCGAAAGATAATCAATTCTTCATAGATTCTTTTTCCAACAAGAAAATACTCAAGACTGACAAAGGTCTTTAATGGCGCAATGATAATCGCATCTTCTCTTGTATATCCCCAACCACCAGAAATAGGAACATCCTCCTTGAAATCTTCAAGAATCACCTGTTTAAAATCATAGCCACAATCAGCCAGATCGGGAGCAGTCATTTCAATCATATTTTTCTCCGTTAACATCCAAAAGATTTTTCTGGAATAAGGCTTCCTCATTCAGTGGAATTTTCTCCACCCACTGTCCAATCTGTTTCATAAATGCCCTACGGCTTGTAGCATCAGAAACGTGAATGGAACTTGAATCCCATTGATGTTCAATACTTAAATCAGCCATCTCATCCAGGCTTTTCATGAAAACCATTGCCTCTGTCACTTGAACTTCCTTAAAAGGCTTTTTGAAATATCTTTTAACAAGATTGCTGACATAACGCATGAAGCGTTGACGGTCAAAGAAGACCTCTCGATGTGGTTGTCCACAAAAATCGCAACAGCATACCCACCAAACTTCTTCCCTCGGCCTTACAACTGCAGGCCGACCCCTTTTCTTTATTTCTGCCATCACCATCCTCTCTTAAACTCGTTTTCTCAAACAACAGACAAAGAAATCCCCTGTCAGCCAAACTGACATATCCAGATTCAGGGGAAATTTTGCAAGAATGAGGGGCATCCCCTCATTTAAGAATCAGGCCTGCACCTTTGTATACCATGCAGGGCAATGACCAGTTGAACGGGATCCGTTCCTGCAGAAAATGAAACGGCAGTTTGCCTCATAAGAACATTCGTCAAGCAGTTCCTTTGTCAGCCGCTCATCATCCACAATCCAAAGCGATCCACTTTTATGACGTTTCTCAATGAACAGCAGGCCAGATTTCATCAATATGGACTTGATAATGTTCAGAATTAGGCCTCCGTTTGGAGCTCTTCCAGTAATTGCAAGTCGACTTCATGTTAATTCCTTTTACTGACGCTCGTATATTGATGGAATCTTCTCTACAACTTATATCTGGATTACCCTGCTTTTCCAGCCTTATTTTTGAACCAGAAATATCTCGATTCCATGTCTGTGATTTTATCATGTTCGAACCAAATCATTAAGGAAATAAGGCAATTTGACAACACCGTAATTATTTGTATTTAAACAATAAATTAAAATATTTATCCCCACACCATATATCCCAAACAAGAACATTGAAACAGGTAAATGCCGATTAATTTTTTCATGCCGACCAGACAAAAAAACAGCCACTCATTTGAGTAGCTGTTCTGCTTTCATCAACCTCTGGCTGGAATCATGGCTTTCCAGGGAAAGCATCCACGAACTGGATCTTCACATCTGGGAATGCATCCACAAACTGGACCTTGATGTCCGGGAAAGAATCGACAAACTGCCATTTGCCACAACTGTCAGGAAAACTGTTGACCCGTTTCACCTTCAGGTCAGGGAAGGACCGCTCCACCTGAACCTTGATGTCAGGGAAAGAGCGGACAACCTGGACCGTGCCATAGAGCCGTTTGCCATTGAACCGGCACTGGCCATCCACATTGCCTGCGACAGCCGTAGACACACAACCCAAAGCCAATGAGGCAACAGCCAGACCTGCTAAGATTTTCTTCATGAGTGTCTCCTTGAGTTAACCCATCATCAATGTAGCATGCATCACATCACTCACAACCGGCCACTGCGGTCAACCTGCAGCATCGCATCAGACGGCTCGACATCATGCCCCAGCACCATCACCTTGAACAGCTCCCCCATCTCCGCAGGAGAAAGCAGCTTCATCGTCTCCTGCATCAGCTTCGCACGCACAGCATCTGGCAGACACATTTTCGGCAGACAATCCATCACCCCAGAAGCCATCAGGAAAGACGCCTGACTGCTGTAACACAGCACATCCAGACCCGAGGAGCACGCCACCTCGGCTACCGATGTGAAATTCACATGCGACGTCACATCCTGCAGCCCCGGCAGATAAAACGGATCATCATGCGCCATCTGGCGGTAATGGCACATCAGCGTCCCCTCAGAACGCTCAACCAGATAATATTCATGCGCAGGAAAACCATAATCCACCAGCACCGCCGCAGAACGCCCCTTACACATCATCCCCGCCAGACTGCGGATGAAACCCAACGCATGCGGATGGACCTCTGTGACATACCCATCCGGCAACAGCGCCACCTCCAGATCCGCCGGAAGGGATGCGCGCACCTCGGATAAAAGCGCCTCAGAAGCAGGACAGTCCACAAAAGCGAAGCCATCCCCCTCACAGGAAACACACCGCTCCATCCATTGACCATCCCGCCAGCAGACCAGTTTGACCGGCATCGCATCCAGCATCTCATTGGCAAGCACCACCCCTGAAAAAGCATCAGGCAATGATGAAAGCCACTGCACCCGGCCATCATCTCCCAACAACGAAGATTGGCGTTCCCTCAACTCACCGGACAAATCCAGAATACTGTACCGGTCTATCGAAACACCCAGCGCATCCAGTGCTGCCAGCACCGTCTGAGCCAACCGCCCAGTCCCTGCACCGAATTCCAGGACATGACCATCCGTCTGCTCAAGCAGGGGGACAATCGCCCTCGCCAACATCCGACCAAACACATCACCCAGTTCAGGCGCCGTCACAAAATCACCCGCCTCACCCAGCTTATGCGAGCCCCCGCTGTAATACCCCAAAGCAGGCTCATACAGCACCCACTGCATATAATCCGCAAACGGCACATGACCACCCGCCGCAGCAATACGGTCAGCAATCAACGTCTTCAGACGATCAGAAACCATCTTGGCATCATCATCGGGAACAGGAAAATCCATCATCGTCATGTTCAGTCAATTCAGCAGAAGCCATCCATAAACCGTCTTATAATACCCCAGATACCTCCACCGACAGGAACACCGCATGGCACAACAGGAACTCACCTCCATCCGAATCGACAAATGGCTCTGGGCAGCACGCTTCTTCAAGACCCGCTCCCTCGCACAGGACGCCGTTGACCTCGGCAGAGTCCGCATCGACGGCCAGAAAGTGAAACCCTCACGGGAAGTCAAACCAGGAGACATGCTGCAGATTGAGCGGGGAGAAGAAAAATTCGAAGTCGAAATCCTGGGCATCTCTGGGGCACGGGGATCAGCCCCTGTCGCCCAGAAACTCTATGCAGAGACCGAAACCTCTAGGGAAAAACGGCAACAGGCCGCTGAAATGCGGAAACTGGCGTACGAACCTGCCATCACCATCGAAAAAGGACGCCCAACCAAACGGGACGCCCGCAGGATTCGCAGAGTCAAAACCAGTTGGTGAACCATCCGCGCCCCATTTCCCCCACATCGGAGTAAAATGCCGAATTTTCCGGATCACAGGACAAAAAGCCTGTGGTAAAACCGACAATCTCCCGATATTTCAGGAAGATTAAACCCGTCCAACCTGACGTATACTCCCGCAAAGACGATAGATCCATCGCTGGGCAAACGCATAAACAAGGCTCCTATGTACGCACTCCTTCATCCAAGACTCAGGAACTGCCGACGCTTTTTCCTGCGCAACTACGAAGTGCCAATCAAGATTGGCGTTTACGACTTTGAAAAACAGGGCGCGCAGAAAATGCTGATCAATGTCGAACTGTTCATTCCCCTGTCACGGTCCACCCCGGTCAACGACAGACTGGATGAAGTCATCGACTACAACTTCATCCGCGACACCCTCGCCGCACGCACCGCCGAAGGACACATCAACCTGCAGGAAACCCTGATTGATGACGTGGCGGAAAAACTGCTCCAGCATCCGGATGTCGTTGCCGTCAAAGTCTCCTCAGAAAAACCGGCTGCCTATGAAGATTGCGACAGCATCGGCGTTGAAATCTTCAAATTCAAAGACGAAGCATAAAGATAAGCGAAGATATGACAACTTACCGCCAGTTCCACAAATTGGATTATGAGAGCAACAAACTCTCAAAGCGCCTGCTTCGCCTTGCCGGCAAAGCAGTCAAAGACTTCAACATGATTGAAGAAGGCGACAAGATCATGGTCTGCATGTCAGGCGGCAAAGACAGCTACGCCCTTCTCGACATCCTCATGACCCTGCAGAAACGGGCACCGATCCACTTCGACCTGATTGCCGTCAACCTCGACATCAACATGCCCGGCTTTCCGAAAGACCTGCTGCCGACCTACCTCAAGGAAAAAGGCGTCCCGTTCCATATCGAGACCCAGGACGCCTTCAGCATCATCGAGCGCCTCATTCCGGAAAACAAATCCATCTGCTCGCTCTGCTCCCGACTGCGCCGCGGCATCCTCTACAACCTGGCAGACACCCTCGGCATCACCAAGATCGCCCTCGGCCACCATCGCGACGACATCCTGGAAACCTTCTTCCTGAACCTGTTCTACAGCGCAAAGATCAAGGGCATGCCACCAAAACTCAAGACCGATGACGGACGCCGTATCGTCATCCGTCCAATGGCATACATCAAGGAAACCGACCTCGAACGCCTCTCAGCCATCAAGCAGTACCCGCTCACGCCAAAAGGACTCTGCGGCGCGCAGCAGAACCAGCAGCGTGGTCATATCAAACAGATGATCAGGGATTGGGAAAAACAGTATCGCGGCAGAGTGGAAACCATCTTCTCCGCATTGTCCACCATCGTGCCGTCACACATGATGGACCGGACAAAATACGACTTCATCAACCTGCATCAGGACAGGAAACCGATAGCAGACCTGCCATCCACCGATGACAACGACGTCTATCCCGTCACTTTCCTGACGTCTGACGCACCTTCTTCAGAAGCGCAGTAGTCGAACGGTCGAACTCGAAATCAATCGCCTTCACCTGACCGCCATAGGCCAGCACCGCCTTGCCCTCAGGAATCGCGTACATATCGTAATCGCCACCCTTTGCGTAGATATCAGGCCGGCACAGCTTCACGACCGCCTCCGCGGTATCCTCGTCAAACGGCACAACAGCACTGACAGACGCCAGCGCCGCCAGCACCGCCATACGGTCCTCACACGTATTGATTGGACGGTCATCCCCCTTGCCCAGACGCTTCACCGAAGCATCTGTATTCACAGCAACCACCAGCGAAGCACCCAGTGCACGAGCCCGGGCGAGATAAGTCACATGTCCCCGATGCAGGATATCGAACACACCATTCGTCAGCACAACCGGCTTCGGCAGTGAAGCGATTTTTTCCAGAATCGTTGTGCGGTCACAGACCTTTTCCTCAAAAGACACCATATTCATTCCCAGCATCAGTAACAGAAATCAGTAACAGAAGTAACAAGAGGTAAACGGTTATTGACTTGACCGCATCATCCTCATATCGTGGGTTATATCACATGACAGGAGGAATCCGAAATGAAAACAGCCAAAATCCTCTGCGCTTCCATCACATTCGGGACATTGCTGGCAAGCGCCCTGGTCTTTGCCGCGCCTGCCTACAGCGCCGCCATCCCGCCTTCCGCCACCCTGAAATATCAGGTCACCGCAAGCTACAACGGCATGAGCCTGTCCGGTACATCCGTCATGAACTGGAAAACCAACCTCAGGACCTATTCCCTGCAGGACAGCTGCTCCGTGAACTTCTTCGGCAATGTCCTGAACGCATCCAGCTCGGGCACCGTCGACAACCGCGGACTCGCCCCATCGAACTATGCGGAAACAAAGATGCACAAGAGGTTCTCCGCAGCCATCAGCCAGTCAAAGAGACAGTACATGCCATCTGACGGCGATGAATACGTCACCTTCAACAGCCGTGCGCAGGACCACAGCAGCGTCGTCTGGCACCTCTCTGCCATTGCCAATGCCAACAAGGGCGCCTTTGCCTCCGGGAGCTATTACACCATCCCCGTCATCGGTCACCGCCATGTCAAGAACTGGACATTCCGGGCAGTGAAACAGGAAACCATCTCCACCCCGGCCGGCCGATTCAACACCGTTGTCATCTCCGGCAGCAACGGCAAAAACCAGACCATGCAGATCTGGTATGCAAAAGACAATTACTACTACCCCGTCCAGCTCTACCTGAACAGCGGCAGCTTCTCGACCAGACAGACATTGAGCAGCATCCGCTGATTGACCAAACACCAAGCAGAAAGGGACTTCATCTGAAGTCCCTTTTTCTTGTCATAAGAAAACCCCCAGCTAAGCTGGGGGTTCCAAAAAGCTTACAG
>CAVJQJ010000199.1:0-8821 GCA_963651715.1 Anaerovoracaceae bacterium | reverse complement strand
CGATGGCGATGCCTTTCCATTCGCACAGTTTTCTCAGGATTTCCCCTATCGCACGGCGTTTCTCTCCGTAAAAGACCTGTCGTCTGTATTTCGGGGCAAAGACTATGTGGTACTTACAATTCCACTTCGTATGGGATAAGCTTTTGGTGCCACTCATGTGATTTCCTTCTTTCTGGTTTATTCGATTTGCAGTTGCTAGCCGCATTTCTTTTCTACCAGTTCTGAAGGTGTTTTCTCACCATAGCTGTAAGCTTTTTGGAACCCCCAGCTTAGCTGGGGGTTTTCTTATGACAAAAAAACCGCCTGACAATGCAGGCGGTTTTTTCGTTGCGAGCGAATTACAGTTGTTCAGCACCATCCGCTGCAGGCGGAACAGAAGAAGCATCTTCGACTGGAACCATTTCGGCAACCAGTGCCTCTTCGGTTTCCTGCTGTTTCTGGAGTTCTTCCTGAAGCAGCGCTTCGCGTTCTTCGCGTTCCCATGCCGCTTTGCGGCGGCGTGCACGGTGGACGGCCAGACCGGTACCAGCAGGAATCAGACGACCGACAATGACATTTTCCTTCAAGCCACGCAGGCTGTCTTCCTTGCCCATGATCGCAGCTTCGGTCAGGACACGGGTGGTTTCCTGGAAAGATGCCGCGGAGATGAAGGAATCGGTGGAGAGCGATGCCTTGGTAATACCCAGCAGGACATTATCATAGGTCGCAGGAGTCTTGCCTTCACGGATGACGCGTTCGTTCTCAATCAGCATGTCGGAACGTTCAACCTGTTCACCCGGGATGAAGCGTGTATCGCCTGGATTCTTGATGTTCACGCGGCGCAGCATCTGACGGACAATGACTTCGATGTGCTTGTCATTAATCTTCACACCCTGCAAGCGGTAAACGTCCTGGACTTCATCAACGATGTAACGGGCCAGAGCCTCGATACCCAGCAGACGCAGGATATCCTGAGGATCTGCAGGACCGTCGACAATCATTTCGCCCTTATTGACGACCTGACCGTCGTGAACCAGAACCTGTTTATCCTTACCAATCAGGAATTCGTGGCGGTTGCCTTCCATATCGGTGATTTCCAGACGCTGTTTACCTTTAGTTTCCTTACCGAAGGCGACCGTACCGGTCACTTCAGCCAGCGTACCGGCATCCTTAGGAGAACGTGCTTCAAACAGTTCCGCAACACGAGGCAGACCACCGGTAATATCACGGGTCTTCTGGGATTCGGTTGGGATACGTGCCAGAACTTCACCGACAGAAACCTTCTGACCATCCTGAACCATCAGCAGCGCACCGACCTGGAAGCTGATTGTCACAGCATGCTCAGTGCCGGCAATCTTGACTTCCTCACCATTTTCGTTGAGCAGCTTGACCTGTGGACGGCCGGTCTTGGTGCTGCCACTACGGGTATTCTTACGGTCGATTACCACCATGGTGGACAGACCAGTCACTTCATCAACCTGACGGGCAACGGTCACACCTTCCTCGACATTTTCGAAGCGGATGGTACCTGCATATTCGGTGATGATTGGACGAGTCATTGGATCCCAGGTAGCCAGAACCTTACCAGCCTTGATTTCATTGCCATCATTGACCAGCAGGGTTGCGCCGTATGGAACCTTATGACGTTCACGTTCACGGCCAATCGCATCACTGATGATGACTTCACCGGAACGGGAAATCACAATCTGTTCACCCTTGTCGTTGGTGACATAGCGCATTGCGGAAGTGAAATGGATGGTACCGTTTGCATGCGCTTCGACGCTGGAAGCAACAGCGGAACGGGATGCAGCACCACCGATATGGAAAGTACGCATGGTCAGCTGGGTACCAGGTTCACCGATGGACTGCGCAGCGATAACACCAACCGCCTCACCCGCATTGACCAGTTCTCCACGGCCCAGATCACGGCCATAACATTTTGCACAGAGCCCATAACGGGTTTCACAGGTCAATGGCGTACGGACTTTGACTTCGTCGATGCCCTTCTTCTCGATGGCTTCAATGTAATCTTCATTCAGCAGTGTGCCAGCCGGACAGAGAACCTTATTGGTTTCTGGATCAATGATGTCATCTGCGCAGACACGGCCGAGGATACGGTCACCCAGTGCCTCAACCACTTCACCGCCTTCAATCAGCGCTTTCATCACAACACCGTTGTGGGTACCGCAATCGTCTTCGATAACAACCAGATCCTGGGTGACGTCAACCAGACGGCGGGTCAGGTAACCGGAGTTCGCTGTCTTCAACGCGGTATCAGCCAGACCTTTACGGGCACCGTGGGTGGAGATGAAGTACTGCAGAACGTTCAGCCCCTCACGGAAGTTCGCGGTGATTGGGGTCTCAATGATGGAGCCGTCAGGTTTTGCCATCAGACCACGCATACCAGCCAGCTGACGAATCTGAGCAGCGGAACCACGGGCACCAGAGTCAGCCATCATGTAAATGGAGTTGAAGGATTCCTGTTCACCTTCGGTACCGTCACGTTTGACAACCTTTTCTTTCTGCAGGTTTTCCATCATGACCTTACCGACTTCATCACCGGTCTTGCCCCAGATATCGACAACCTTGTTGTAACGTTCACCTGCGGTCACCAGACCGGATGCATACTGCTGTTCAATCTCCTTGACTTCAGCTTCGGCTTCAGAAATCAGACCATATTTCTTCTCTGGAACCAGCATATCGTTGATACAGATGGAAATACCTGCCTTGGTTGCCAGCTTGAAGCCGTTGGACATCAGGTCATCGGCAAAAATCACAGTCGCTTTCAGACCACACTTACGGAAGGAAGTGTTGATCAGCTTGGAGATTTCCTTCTTCTTCAGCGGTTTGTTCAGAACGGAGAATGGCAGACCGGCTGGCAGGATTTCTGACAGCAGGGCACGGCCGACTGTAGTTTCAACACGGTTGGTGACCTGACGCATTTCACCGTTGATTGGATCTCGTTCCCAGTCAGGCAGACGGACGGTGACACGGGTTGTCAGTTCAACAACCTTGTTGTCATAGGCGCGCTGTACTTCGCTGATGTTGGAGAAGAACATGCCTTCGCCCTTCGCGTTGATCTTTTCGCGGGTCGCATAGTACAGACCCAGGACCATATCCTGAGAAGGAACGATGGACGGTTCGCCATTGGATGGGAACAGGACGTTGTTGGATGCCAGCATCAGGGTACGGGCTTCCAGCTGTGCCTCAACAGACAGCGGAACATGGACCGCCATCTGGTCACCGTCAAAGTCAGCATTGAACGCTGCACAGACCAGTGGATGCAGCTGGATTGCCTTGCCTTCAATCAGGACTGGTTCAAAAGCCTGGATACCCAGACGGTGCAGGGTTGGCGCACGGTTCAGCATGACTGGATGTTCACGGATGACATCTTCCAGGATATCCCAGACAACCGGTTCCTGGATGTCAACCAGACGTTTCGCTGCCTTGATGGTGGTTGCCAGCCCCATACCCTCCAGTTTATGGAAGATGAATGGCTTGAACAGTTCCAACGCCATCAGTTTTGGCAGACCGCACTGATGCAGTTTCAGCTGAGGACCGACAGTAATGACAGAACGGCCGGAATAGTCAACACGTTTACCCAGCAGGTTCTGACGGAAACGGCCACCTTTACCCTTGATCATTTCTGCCAGGGACTTCAGAGGACGTTTGTTAGCACCGGTCATCGCCTTGCCACGGCGGCCATTATCGAGCAGGGAGTCAACCGCTTCCTGCAGCATACGTTTTTCGTTACGGGTGATGATGTCTGGCGCACGCAGTTCCAACAGACGTTTCAACCGGTTGTTACGGTTGATGACACGGCGGTACAGGTCATTCAGGTCAGAGGTCGCGAAACGGCCGCCATCCAGCGGAACCAATGGACGCAGGTCTGGAGGCAGAACAGGCAACACTTCCATAATCATCCATTCAGGCTTGATGCCAGAACGCTGGAATGCTTCCAGGACTTTCAGACGTTTTGCGAATTTCTTGATTTTTGCTTCGGACTTGGAATTCTTGAGTTCTTCACGCAGGACTTCCACTTCGTGGTTGATATCGATGGAACGCAGCAATTCGCGGATCCCTTCTGCCCCCATGGAAGCAGAGAAATCCTCACCGAATTCCTCACGTTTGGAATAGTAGTCGTCCTCAGACATGATCTGGCCAGGTTTCAGCGGCGTCATGCCAGCATCGGTAACGACATATGCCTCAAAGTAAAGAACGCGTTCGATATCGCGCAAGGTCATATCCAGAACCATACCCAGGCGGGATGGCAGGGATTTCAGGAACCAGATATGCGCAGCTGGGGATGCCAGCTCGATGTGGCCCATACGTTCACGACGGACCTTGGCCAAGGTGACTTCAACACCGCACTTCTCACAGATAACGCCACGGTGTTTCAGACGTTTGTATTTTCCGCACAGACATTCGTAATCCTTGACTGGGCCAAAGATCTTCGCGCAGAACAGGCCATCGCGTTCTGGCTTGAATGTACGGTAATTGATGGTTTCAGGTTTCTTAACCTCACCATATGACCAGGATCTGATTTTGTCAGGAGATGCCAGACTGATCTTGATGGCATCAAAATGTTCATCTTGCTGTACTTGCTTGAAAAGATCGAGCAGTGCTTTCATATTTCACTCCTAGTGGGTGTGAATGACGGCCAAAAATTCTGTGCCGGACACAGTGGCCATGCGCTGTGTCCGGACTCTGATTCTATCTGCTTAGTTGGATTCCAGATCGATATCGATACCCAGCGAGCGGATTTCCTTAACCAGAACATTAAACGATTCAGGCATGCCTGCATCGATAACGTGTTCGCCCTTGACCAGGTTTTCGTAAACCTTGGTACGGCCACCAACGTCATCGGACTTGACAGTCAGCATTTCCTGCAGGACATAGGACGCACCGTATGCTTCCAGTGCCCAGACTTCCATTTCACCGAAACGCTGGCCACCGAACTGGGCTTTACCGCCCAATGGCTGCTGGGTAACCAGAGAATAAGGACCGGTGGAACGGGCATGCATCTTGTCATCGACCAGATGGTGCAGTTTCAGCATGTGCTTGTAACCGACGGTCACTGGACGTTCAAATGCTTCACCTGTACGGCCATCATACAGTCTGACCTGGTTCTTCATTTCAGTCAGGCCCAGTTCTTTCGCGATTTCGTCTGGGTATGCCAGATCCAGCATACGGCGGATATCCTCTTCCTCCGCACCATCAAAGACAGGGGTTGCAAATGGCACACCGTCTTTCAGGTTTTCAGCCAGATTCAGGATTTCATTATCCGTCAGGCTATCCAGATCTTCATTGCGTCCACCGCTCTGGTAAATCTGCTTCAGGAAAGCACGGATATCCTCAACCGCACGTTTCGCATGCAGCATCTTGCCGATACGCAGGCCCAGACCATGAGAAGCCCACCCCAGATGGGTTTCCAGAATCTGACCGATATTCATACGGGAAGGAACGCCCAGTGGGTTCAGCACGATGTCTGCTGGGGTACCGTCTGCCATATATGGCATATCTTCGATTGGGACAATCTTGGAGACAACACCCTTGTTACCATGACGGCCTGCCATCTTATCGCCAGGTTGCAAGCGGCGTTTCACTGCCAGATAGACCTTAACCATTTTCTGGACCCCAGGCTGCAGTTCGTCGCCCTGAGTCAGTTTCTTGCGTTTTTCCTCAAAAGCCAGATCGAACTGATGGCGTTTTTCTTCGATGGATTCCTTGATCGCTTCCAGATTGTTGGCGATTTCTTCCTCTGCAGGACGGATGTCAAACCAATAGTATTTTTCCAGACCATCCAGATATTCCTGGGTGACTTCTTCACCGCGGCCCAGTTTCTTAGGACCACCGTTGACCTTCTGGCCAACCAGCAGACGGCCCAGACGTTCAAATGCATCATCTTCAACGATACGCATCTGGTCATTCAGGTCCATGCGGTAACGCTGCAGTTCATCATCGATGATCTGGTTTGCACGTTTATCACGTTCTAGGCCTTCACGGGTGAACACCTGGACGTCGATGACAGTACCGACCATGCCAGATGGAACACGCAGGGAAGTATCCTTCACATCTGATGCCTTTTCACCGAAGATTGCACGGAGCAGTTTTTCTTCAGGCGTCAGCTGGGTTTCACCACGTGGGGTCACCTTACCGACCAGAACGTCACCTGCCTCGACTTCTGCGCCGATATAGACGATACCGGATTCATCCAGACGGGCCAGCTGGTTTTCCGCCAGATTGGAAATATCGCGGGTGATTTCTTCAGAGCCCAGCTTAGTGTCACGGGCAACAACAGACAGTTCCTCGATATGGATGGAGGTATAACGGTCTTCCTCAACAACCTTTTCCGAAATCAGAATCGAATCTTCGTAGTTCAGGCCGTTCCATGGGGTAAATGCGACCAGCAGGTTCTGACCAAGAGCCAGTTCACCAAGATCGGTGGAAGCACCGTCAGCAATCACATCACCCTTTTCAATACGGTCACCAACCTTCACGATTGGACGCTGGTTGATGTTGGTATTCTGGTTGGAGCGGGTGTACTTGATCAGGTTGTAGATATCGACACCGACTTCACCAGCACGGGTTTCTTCATCGTTCACGCGGACCACAACACGGCCTGCATCGATGAAATCGACAACGCCACCACGTTCCGCTTTCACGATCGTACCGGAGTCACCTGCAACAGTACGTTCAATACCTGTACCGACCAGTGCTTTCTGAGGACGCAGACAAGGCACAGCCTGACGCTGCATGTTCGCACCCATCAATGCACGGTTCGCGTCATCGTGTTCCAGGAATGGAATCAGGGATGCAGCAACAGAAACAATCTGACCTGGCGCAACGTCCATATACTGGACACGTTCTGGAGAAACGAAAGCAGTTTCGCCGGCTTCACGTGCTGCAACCAGCTCATCAGAGAGTCTGCCATCAGCACCGATGCTGGAGTTTGCCTGCGCGATGATGTACTTGCCTTCCTCAATCGCAGACAGGTATTCGATTTCGTTGGTGACAACACAGTTCTCGACCTTACGGTATGGAGTTTCCAGGAAACCGTATTCATTCAGACGTGCGTACAGTGCCAGAGAGTTGATCAGACCAATGTTTGGACCTTCTGGTGTTTCAATTGGGCACACACGGCCGTAATGGGTTGGATGAACGTCTCGGACTTCGAAACCAGCACGTTCACGGGTCAGGCCACCAGGGCCCAACGCGGAAATACGGCGTTTATGGGTGATTTCAGACAATGGGTTTGTCTGGTCCATAAACTGGGACAGCTGGGAAGAACCGAAGAATTCGCGGATCGCAGCGGAAATCGGTTTGGAATTGATCAGGCCGCTAGGCATCAGGTTGTCAGATTCCGCCTGACCAAGACGTTCCTTGACGGCACGTTCAACACGGACCAGCCCTGCTCGGAACTGGTTTTCAGCCAATTCACCGACACAGCGGACACGGCGGTTCCCCAGATGGTCGATATCATCGACCTCGCCCTTACCGTTACGCAGATCGACGAGGATCTCGATAACAGACAGGATATCCTCATCAGAGAGGGTCATTGCACCGGTCAGCTCTTCGCGGCCAACACGACTGTTGAACTTCATACGGCCGACAGCGGACAGGTCATAACGTTCTTCGCTGTAGAACAGACCATTGAACAGTGCCTCGACAGATTCTTCTGTTGGAGGTTCACCTGGGCGCATCATGCGGTAGATCGCGATACGTGCCGCCATCTGGTCAGCGGTATCATCGATACGCAGTGTCTGGGAAATATACGCACCACTGTCCAGTTCATTGGTATACAGGGTTTCAATGCTTTCCACTTCCGCCTTGCGCAGACGTTCCATCACAGCTTCAGTGATTTCTTCGTTGGCCTTCGCAACGACTTCGCCGGTGGTGCCATCGATAATATCCTTGGCCAATGCACGGCCATACAGATAATCTTCAGGAACGGAAATCGTTTCCATACCTGCTTTTTCGATGTCACGGACGTGACGTGCATTGATACGCTTGTCTTTTTCAACGATGACCTTGCCATCTCTGTCGACAATATCAAAACGGGCGACTTCACCGCGCAGACGTTCCTTGACAAACGTCATTTCCGCGCCATTCGCGCGCAGCTTGAATGTGTCGAAATCAAAGAACTTCGCAAGGATTTCTTCGTTGGTCATACCGATTGCCTTCAACAGCACGGTGACAGGCATCTTACGGCGGCGGTCGATACGGAAGAACAGGACGTCTTTAGGATCGAACTCGAAATCCAGCCATGAACCACGGTAAGGGATGATTCTTGCGGAGAACAGCAGTTTGCCGGAAGAATGGGTCTTGCCTTTATCGTGTTCAAAGAAAACACCTGGAGAGCGGTGCAGCTGGGAAACAATCACACGTTCGGTACCATTGATCACAAAGGAACCGTTTGGTGTCATCAGAGGGAGGTCGCCCATAAAGACGGATTCCTCTTTCAATTCCTTGACCTTTGGTACGGTTGGCGATTCCTTGTCCAGGATAACCAGACGGATCTTCGCACGCAGAGGCGATGCCAGCGTCACACCACGCTGCTGGCATTCTTTCATCGTAAACTGTGGTTCTTTCAATTCGTAAGAGATGAATTCCAGACGTGCAAAGCCATTATGTGACACGATTGGGAAAATCGAAGTAAAGGCAGACTGCAGACCTTCGTTCTTACGTTTAGCAGGAGGGACATCAGCTTGCAGGAATTTCTCGTAAGATTCCAGCTGTGTCGCGAGCAGGTTGGGTACCTGATGAACATTTTCGCGCTTCGCAAAAGATTTGCGGATGCGTTTCTTCTCAGTAAATGAGTAGTGCATGGACACTCCATGAG
>CAVJQJ010000198.1:0-2777 GCA_963651715.1 Anaerovoracaceae bacterium | reverse complement strand
ATCCTGTTTTTTCCAAACCGCGTCATCTGCATTTTCAGATGTTTCAATACCATATGCTATTTCCAGTCCATGCAGATTCTCCTGCATTTCAGAAAGATTGTTCTGCAAACGACGTGCATAGGCAATGTTCCGGACCGCCGCAGCTTTAAGACCATTATAGAAACGGGTTGACAGGATTGCCTCAAGATTATCCGGCAGAGCTGGCAAAGCCTTCCACTGCTGCTCGAAAGATTCATCTGAAAACTCTTCATTATCCTGTCCAGCATCAGAGAGAAAACCCAGAATCCAGTTCTCAAGATCCGAACAGAAACGGAGCTTCTGCATCACACCGTCCATGGCACCCACAAGCTTCTTATTCTTCAACTGCCTTGCAAGATTACCGCAATGGATGATCGCCTCATCAAAACGTTTCTGGATAGCTTCATCTGCATCATGGGGAACCGGACCAATTTCTTCCCACCGGTCCAGTAACTGATGGAACTGTTTGTCAAACGCCTCCAGATCATTTTCAATATCCAGTCCTTCAAGTCCAGTACAGAGGTCTTCCTTCTGACGGAGATTATCAAGCCGTTCATGTTCTTCAGAATGCACTTTACCCATTCGGCCTTCATGAATTGCCTCACAGGCCGCCTTGAAGCGGTTCCACAACTTGCGGTCTTCCCGATTATCCAAAGGGAAATTCCGCGCACAAAATTGCCATTTCTGCTGAATCAGTTTCAAAAGCCGACCTGCATCAGCATCTGATGAATCGATTGCAGTGACTTCTTCAATCAACTGTTCGCGTTGCTGGATTTCAATTCGGGTCTGCTCATACAACTTTTCCCGGATGTATGTCAGAGCCGCAGCCATCTCTTCATCGAGACGCTTTTTCTCATTTCTGCCAACAATACCGAGCCGCCGCCAATCCTGCAGCGTCTGCCGGTAAAAATTAATCAAAGGTTTCCAATCAAACGAAGCTCCGTTTTCCAGAACCTGCTCAAATTCGGATTTGAATCTTTCAGAATACCCCTTGATATCTTCTATGATTGATTCTGCATAGCGGACATTCTTTTTCTTTTCATCCGCCTTTGCCCGGGCGTGGACCAGAACCGGTTCATAAGCTTTATTGCACGCCGCATCAAAAGTCGCCCACTGCTCACGTGTCGCCATTCCAGAAACCGTGTTCAATTTTTTCCATTCTTCACGCAACTGCATGACTGCGTTTGCAAGATCATCAATGCCCAGTTTCTTCTGAGCAAGATCATTGGCTGCCGCAATCAGGTTATCTCTTGATAAACGGTCGCTCCATTTCGCCCAACCTCTCAAATGCCTCAATTCATTCTGGATCTTGTTGAACTGATCCAGCAGATCCTGCCCAATGATATCAACTGCAAACTCAGGCTGCCGCAATGCCTCAGCATATTGCTGAGCCTCCTGCAGAGCCCCTGCATCGATTGCCTGTCGCAGCGCCATCAAACGGCTTTCAAATTCTTTGCGAAGCGCCATGACTTCTTCGGTTGGCTGAACCGATTCTTTTTCAATCTGCTGTGCCTTTTCCTGCTCTTTTTTCAGATTTTCAAAAGCCAGAATCTTTGCACGTAATGCCTGATACCGTGTCTGCAAAGGTGCATACCCCTCAGCACTCACCTGCGGCAACTGGATCCATTCCTGCTCCAGGACCTTCCGATCGATTTCATCAACCAGCAATATCTCTTTCTTTCCAAGCCAGTCCACCCTAGCCTGAATGGCCTCCTGCTCTCTTTTCTCAACAATCAGCCGTTCCTCTGCTGATGACAGCAGACCTGCAAAATCCTCGATGGTATTCTTTGGCAACGATGAAACTTCCAGAGAGGTGCGCCATTCCACCAGTTTCCCGGCAAATTCATCCAAGACACGACGACAATCATCAAAATCAGGGGATGACTTCAGGAACTGAAACAGTTCATCTGAAGCCGATTTTATTTCGCGCTGTAAATTCAACTGATCCTGCAGGCGTGCTTCCATAGCAGCGCGACATGTCTCAAAAGCGGCTTTCCTGTCTGCAGGAATATTGCCCTTCGTTTCGTTTTCCAAGGCCGCCCATCGATGTTCAAAAGCAACGACCTGACTAGGTGTCAGGGTTGGATCTTTCAAGAGTAACTGCGAATCTGAAAGAATCTCCTCAATTCTCCCTATCAGCTGCTGTGACTGTTCAAGCTCGTTCAAGCGGGTCTGCATCAGACGATAGACACGACGATCAGACTTCTGGGTCAAAGCCTTGACCTCACGCATTGCATCCTCAGTACGCAACTTCAGTGCCGCCGCATAACGGGCATCAGCAAAACGGGACTTCTTCAGAAAATCAATAATCAAAGCCTCATCATCAGCCAACTGCTCTGCCAATTGAACTGCCTCGATTTTTTCATCATTCTGAACTGGTAATTTTTTCTTTCTGCCGGGCTGAACATCCTGACGAGCAGGCTGCTTCTTCCCAAAAAGCTTCGATAGAAAATTCAACATAAAAATGAAAGTCCCGTCCTTCTTAAAACAATATATGATAACAAGAGAGTGGGGAAATTACCTTTTCAAAGATGAAAAAAAGAAAAAAATTTTAGCTGTCTGCTATTGCTTTTTCGGGTAGGGCATGCTCCTTACCATCCAAAACAAATTTTTCTCCATTTCTTCATGTTTCCCTATCATCAATACTTCCGAGACACCACGGATCTGATACCTTCAGGTTGGCATTTTCCTGATTTATCGCATAAAAAGCTACCCACCGGCATAGCCGGTGGTTCTTCATATCGCCTGTAAGGCTCTGT
>CAVJQJ010000197.1:0-13767 GCA_963651715.1 Anaerovoracaceae bacterium | reverse complement strand
CCCAAAGCAGTTGCGCTACCAGGCTGCGCTACGCCCCGAAAGATTGAATGATACTTCGAATCACATAATCTGTCAAGGAATTAATGGCCATCATCTTTAAACGGCCACACTTGGGCATTTATCAGCAATACGTTTCGCAAAGATTTCTGCCTCACGGGCATCTTCAGCCTCCACCATAAAACGGATCAATGGTTCTGTCCCAGATGCACGGATCAAAACACGCCCGCGTCCCCCCAGTTCCTGTTCAACCGCTTCTTTTTCCTTCTGGATTTCATGACTGTCTTTCCAATTAAATCCAGGAACAATGCGGACATTGACAAGTGTCTGCGGGAAGAGTGTCAATTCTGAGATAAATTCCGTCAGGGTTGTCTTATGACGCTGCAGAGCCGCCAAAACCTGTAATGCGGAAATGATGCCGTCACCCGTTGTATGCTTGTCAAGACAAATGATATGACCAGAGCCTTCACCGCCAATGAGCCATCCTTTTTCTTTCAGCATTTCGAGCACATAACGGTCACCGACATTAGCCCGGCCAAAACCAATCTGTCTTTCCTTAAACGCAACTTCGACAGCCATATTCGTCATCAAGGTACCGGCCACCCCCTTAACATCACTGTATGACAACCTGTCCTTTGCAATGAGATACAAGAGCTGATCCCCATTGAAAACGGCTCCTTTATCGTCAACCATAATCAGGCGGTCCGCATCACCATCCAAAGCAATACCAAGATCTGCGCCATTTTCCACAACAGCTGCAGATAATGCGCCAACAGAAGTCGCTCCACAATTCAGATTGATGTTGAGACCATCAGGTTCTGTTCCTATGGTAATAACCTCTGCTCCCAATTCATGAAAAACAGAGGGTGCTATGCTGTATGCCGCACCGTTCGCACAGTCGACTACAATTTTCAGACCACGCAGGTCATAGTCGGACGGAAAAGTACTCTTACAGAATTCGATATATCGGCCTCTCGCATCATCCAGACGCCCAGCTTTTCCCAACTGCTCTGATGGCACGCAATCCATCGGCTGATCAATCAGGGATTCCATCTCCAGTTCCATATCATCAGGCAGTTTATTCCCAGATGACGAAAAGAACTTGATACCGTTATCGTGGAAGGGATTATGCGAAGCAGAAATGACAATTCCAGCAGACAATCGGAGCGCCCGAGTCAGATAGGCAACCGCTGGCGTTGGCACCGGCCCAGACAACATGACATCAACACCTGCGGAAGAAAGCCCCGCCTGCAATGCCGCTTCAAGCATATACCCTGAAATGCGGGTATCTTTCCCAATCAAGACAACAGGAGATGTGCCGGAGTGACTGGTCCGTGTCAACACCTTACCTGCCGCATACCCCAGTCTCATCACAAAATCAGGTGTAATCGGTGATTGCCCAACACGACCTCTAACACCATCTGTTCCAAAGTAACGTCTTTTCATTTTCCTTCCTGTTGCGGTATCAATGCACTGCGTTCCAGATTTTAAGTGCATCGACGGTTTCATCAACATCATGCACCCTGAGTATTTTTGCGCCATTTTCAACTGCCGCAAGCGCAATTGCAATATTGCCAGCCAATCTTTGTTCGACCGGTTTGCCTGTAATCTGACCAATCAATGTTTTACGGGACAATCCTGCCAGAATCGGCAATCCTAAGGTCTCTGTCAGTTCATCCATCGACTTCAGCAGGCTCAGATTATCCTCTTTGCTTTTACCAAACCCAAATCCTGGATCAATTGTCATCCGCTCACGCGCGACTCCCAATGAAGTGAGGGCTGCAATCTGCCGGTTAAGAAACTGAGTCACATCCTGAACGACATGTCCATAACTTGGATGCTGCTGCATTGTTTTAGGATCACCCTGCATGTGCATCACGCAAAGCCCACATGCTGAGCCCAACACAGCCTGTTTAGATGCATCAGACTGGAAGCCATAAATGTCATTGATCATATCCGCCCCCATCGCCAAGACAGCTTTCATCGTCTCAGGTTTATAGGTATCTATCGACAATGGCTTTCCACAATCCTTCAAAGCCTCGACAACAGGAAGCACCCTGTCCAATTCTTCCTGCAGGGGAACCACATCTGAACCTGGACGAGAGGATTCTGCCCCAATATCGATGATATCGACACCCGCCGCAATCATTTCATCTGCATGTTTCAAAGCAGACGAAAGGGAAAAATACTTTCCCCCGTCAGAAAAGGAATCCGGTGTAATGTTCAGGATTCCCATCACCAACGGACCGCCATCCTGCAAATCAAACCGGTATCTACCGCATTGAAAAAAACTCATCTTACAATCCCAAAAAAGGGCGAGCCATCCTAGACTCACCCTTTATTTTCTTATCAAGACACATCATGCAGATGCTGTCGTGTCTCTATCTGCCACTTCAGCTTCCGCAGGGAAATTTTCAATTCCCTTCATGACATTGTCAATCTGAACTGCATCAAGTGTTTCATGTTCTAACAGCAGTTCAGCCATTTTCTCAACCTTGTCCCTGTTGGAATCAAGAAGCTGCCATGCAACCTTATACTGAGCATCAAGAATCTTGCGGATTTCCGCATCAACTTTCTGCTGGGTAGCTTCTGAAATGGTCTTAGACGCCATACGGCCACCAAGGTATGAATCCTGCTCAACATCCTCATAGACCATGGTACCCATTTCTTCAGACATCCCGAATCTTGCCACCATTGCACGTGCCAGTTTGGTTGCACGTTCAAAGTCGTTAGATGCCCCCGTTGACATCTGATGCATGAAAATCTCTTCAGCAATACGGCCACCCAACAGGATAGAGATATCTTCAAGCATCTTGTCACGGTACATATTGATCCGGTCATGTTCCGGTAACTGCCAAGTCAGACCAAGCGCCTGACCTCGAGGCATAATCGTGACCTTATGGACTGGATCAGCCTTAGGCAACAGTTTTGCAACAACAGTATGGCCGGATTCATGATAAGCAGTATTCCTGCGTTCTTCTTCGCGCATCACAAAGGATTTACGGGCAGGGCCCATCAACAGCTTGTCTTTAGCATCTTCAAAGTCCTGCATTTCAACAAGACGTTTGTTCTTCCTTGCAGCAAAGAGCGCTGATTCATTGACCAGATTTGCAAGGTCTGCACCAGAAAAACCTGGCGTTCCCCGGGCCAGCAGATTCGGATCCACATCTGGTGCTACAGGAACTTTTCTCAGATGAACATTCAGAATCTGTTCACGTCCCTTGACATCTGGCAGACCAACCACCACCTGCCGGTCAAAACGGCCTGGTCTCAAGAGAGCCTTATCAAGGACATCCACCCTATTGGTTGCTGCAACAACGATGGTGCTGGAATTCGGTTCAAAACCGTCCATTTCAACCAACAACTGGTTCAGCGTCTGTTCCCGTTCATCATTGCCACCGCCCATACCTGCGCCACGATGACGACCGACCGCATCGATTTCGTCGATGAACACGATGCACGGATTGTGTTTCTTTGCAGTTTCAAACATATCGCGGACACGGGAAGCACCGACGCCGACAAACATTTCCACAAAGTCTGAGCCAGAAATCGAGAAGAACGGCACCTGAGCTTCACCGGCAATCGCACGGGCCAACAGGGTTTTACCAGTGCCAGGAGGACCAACCAACAGCATACCTCTTGGGATACGACCACCAAGTTTCTGGAATTTGCCTGGATCACGGAGGAATTCAACAACTTCAGTAACTTCTTCCTTCGCCTCGTCACAGCCGGCGACATCACTGAAAGTCACTGTATTATTCTTCTGGTCAACCATCCTTGCCTTGGATTTACCAAAGGAGAAGGCTCCACCTTTCCCCCCGCCCTGCATCTGACGCATAAAGAAAATCCAGACACCAACAAGGAGAATCATTGGGAACCAGGAAATCAGGATCTGTGACCAGAAAGATGGTTCTTCTGGTGGTTTGACGTCAAAGTCAACACCATTATCAACCAGATCGCCAATCAGTCCCCGATCCAGATAGGTCACGCCAGTCTTGACATGTTTCCCATCAGATGTCGTTGCGGTAATCGTGCGATCTTCAATCACAACTTCCTTAATGCGTTTGGATTTCACGCCTTCAAGGAACTGTGAATAATTGATTGGTTCGACATTTTCAGAATTACTGCGATCAGTAAAGTGTTTGAATGTCGTAAGCAGAACAATAATGATGGCGGTCCAAATACCTACCCTCACAAACATATTATTCACGGAATCTCCTTGGACTCAGGGGTCCTAAGTTCAAACATACTGTATATTTTACAATCATTACCAAACTTCTGTCATCAATCTGCCTGATAAAGACAAAAGCCTGCCCGCCCAGATTGTGCTCATCGGAATCTGAAAGACAGCTTTTTTCTTGCCACAAAGATTTACAGTCTTGTTTTCAGGATAAATTATTGTTTCTTTATAGGGTTCTTTAAACGGGATCCCAGCAGAAAAATCTCTGCCGAATAATCCCGGCTTGCCTTCGGCTTTTTCGCTGTAACGACATGGAAGGTCTCACGGAATTTCGCGAGTATATCGTTGTAAGTACTGCCATAAAAGCATTTCACCAACAGTGAACCTGATGGTTTCAAATGATTCTGGGCAAAATCCAACGCAAGCTCCATCAGATATTCGACACGCGCCGCATCTGCAACCGCAACCCCTGACAAATTAGGCGCCATATCAGAAAGGACCAAATCAACACTTCTCCCCTGAAGCAGGTTCTCCAGTTTTTCCAGCGTTTCGTCTTCCCTGAAATCCCCCTGAAAAAAGTGCACGCCAGGGATAGGTTCCATTGGCAGAAGGTCCAGACCAATGACAACGCCATTCAGCGAATCATCATTCTGGGTACCCAATTTACGTCCCACATACTGAGACCAGCTTCCAGGCGCGCATCCCAAATCGACAATAATCTGACCAGGTTTAATGAGCTTGGCATCTTCATCAATCTCTTTCAGTTTATAGGCCGCTCGTGCCCTATAACCTTCTTTCTGAGCCAATCTGACAAAAGGATCTTCAAGATGGTTCTTCATCCAGCTTTTATTGAATTTATTTTTAGCCATAGCGTAGAATACTGTTTTTAGTGAGGAAACAATGCTGAAACTTAATTCAACACAACGCAGTGCCCTGAGGTCTCAGGCTCATAATCTAAACCCTGTTGTCATGATTGGCGATGCAGGTTTGACCGATGCAGTCCTTCATGAAATCGATGTCAATCTCAATGCACACGGTTTGATTAAGATCCGGGTTTTTGGTGATGACCGCATGAACCGTATCGACATCCATCAGAAGGTCTGCACCACCCTCCACGCAGCTCCAATCCAACATATCGGAAAACTGCTCGTTGTCTATCGCCCGAAGAAAGAGGAAGATAAAACACGCGGTGAATCGGCAAATGGCGGACTGAAGACGGTTGTAACTTTCAAACCAGGTTTCGGTGCCATCAGAAACCGCGTCAAGAAAATCCAGATCAAGGGCAATGAAAGGGTTACCCAAGGCGGATTGGTCAAACGTAAGAAGACCCGCCAGACAAGTGCCAAGAAGAAAGCACTTGCCCGTTAAGGATGCCCTTAGATAAACAGGACATCCAGAATTTCATATTCACGAACACCTGCAGGGGCCTGAACTTCAATCACGTCACCTGCTTCGTGTCCGATGAGTGCTCTTGCCATTGGGGAAGTCACTGAAATCTTGGATTCTTTCAAATCCGCCTCATCATTACCGACAATCTGGTAACGGACTTTTTCTCCAGAATCCAGATCTTCCAGTTCAACGGTCGCCGCAAATACAATACGACCATCGGTATTCAGTTTTGTTGGATCAATCACCTGAGCAGAGCTCAACTTGCTTTCAAGCTCAGCGATCCTGCCCTCAATAAATGCCTGCCTTTCCTTTGCCGCATCATATTCAGCATTTTCCGACAGGTCACCATGAGAACGTGCCTCGGCAATCGCCGCAACAACCTCATAACGATCTTTTGTCTTCAGTCTCTGGAGTTCATCACGCATCATCTGTGCGCCACGAATGGTAACTGGAATAGAAGTCATTTTCTTTCTTTCAAAAAACTGCGAGGCCTTGAGCGCTTACGCGCCCGCCAAGCCCCGCAAATGAATTATTTTATGAAAAATCTCGATCAGTGCAGCTGTCGATGCAATGTCTGAATATCATAGACGTTGATGTCGTCCATGCTTGCAATGCCCTGAACTGCCGCCTCAGCACCCGCAATTGTTGTAATGGTATTGATCCGGGCCGCCAAAGCAGATGTACGGATAATCCGTGAATCCTGAATCGCGGTACGCTTTTCCTCAACAGTATTGATGACCAGAACAATTTCATGATTCTTGATGACATCACCAATATGAGGACGACCTTCTGCCACCTTATTGATGGTTTCCACAGGAATACCTGCCTCACCAATAACCTTGGCGGTGCCGCGCGTCGCCATGACGGAGAAACCAAGATCAACCAGATCTTTAGCAACTTTCACAGCACGTGGTTTATCACTATCTTTGACAGAGAGGAAAATCTTGCCCGAGCGAGGTAATGTCGCCCCTGCTCCCATCTGAGCCTTGACAAAAGCCTCACCGAAGGTTTTACCAACCCCCATCACTTCACCAGTTGATTTCATTTCTGGGCCAAGGATGGTATCAACACCAGGGAACTTCACAAACGGGAAAACGGCTTCTTTCACGCAGAAATGTTCTGGTATCGATTCACCGTAAATCCCCTGTTCATCCAGAGTCTGGCCAACCATGCAACGTGCCGCAATCTTAGCCAGAGCACGGCCTGTGGACTTGGAAACAAAAGGAACCGTACGGGATGCCCTTGGATTGACCTCAAGCACATAGACAACATCCCTGATCTGTCCATCGATTTCCTGACGCTGGATTGCGAACTGGACGTTCATCAAACCAACTACATTCAGACCCTTAGCCATCAAGGTTGCCTGTCGCTTCAGTTCTTCCACAGTTTCACTGGACAGGGAATATGGTGGCAGAGAACATGCCGAATCACCCGAATGGACACCAGCCTGTTCAATATGTTCCATAACACCACCAATCACAACCCGGCTGCCATCAGAAATACAATCCACATCCAGTTCAATCGCATCATTCAGGAAACGGTCCAACAGGACTGGAGAATCATTGGAAACCTTGACTGCCTCACGCATGTAGCGTTCCAGACCAGCTGTGTCATGAACAATTTCCATTGCACGACCGCCCAACACATAAGATGGACGGACAACAATTGGATAACCGATTTCATCTGCCAGCTGAATCGCTTCCTGCTCTGTACGCGCCGTTCTATTTGGTGGCTGACGGAGATCGAGGTCTTTCAGCAGTTTCTGGAAACGTTCGCGGTCTTCCGCTGCATCAATCATGTCAGGAGACGTCCCGACAATCGGCACTCCATTCGCTTCCAGATCCAATGCCAGTTTCAGTGGGGTCTGACCACCATACTGGACAATCACGCCATAAGGTTTTTCCTTATCGACAATTTCAAGAACATCCTCAAGCGTCACTGGTTCAAAATACAGGCGGTCGGAAATATCATAATCGGTAGAAACTGTTTCTGGATTACAGTTGACCATGATGGTTTCGTAACCATCTTCACGCATCGCCATTGCCGCATGGACACAGCAATAGTCGAATTCAATACCCTGACCAATCCTGTTAGGACCACCACCCAAGACAATGATTTTTTTCTTGTCAGATGGATCCGCCTCACATTCTTCATCATAAGTGGAATACATGTAGGCTGTATTGGTCGCGAATTCAGCCGCACAGGTATCAACGCGCTTGTAAACCGGACGGATTCCCAGTTCGTGACGTTTTTCACGAACGGCCTTGTCTGTGGTTTTCAACAACCAAGCCAGACGTTTATCGGAGAACCCCCTCTGTTTCAGTTTAAACAGAGTATCACAGTCAAGATCCTCAAATTTCTGTTCGTCCAACCACAGTTCAATGTCTACAATTTCCTTAATCTGGGACAAGAACCAAGGATCGATATGGGTCAGGTTGAAAACTTCCTCAATTGAAAAGCCCTGAGCGAAAGCATCACCAACATACCAGATACGTTCAGGACCAGGTTCGCCCAATTCTTCTTTTAGGACTTCGTGATCCCTCGTCTTTTCATTCATACCTTCCACACCGACTTCCAGCCCTCTCAGTGCTTTCTGGAAAGATTCCTGGAAAGTACGGCCAATCGCCATCACCTCACCCACAGATTTCATCTGTGTGGTCAAATGTGCATCCGCCTGAGGGAATTTCTCGAAAGTAAAACGAGGAACCTTGGTAACAACATAGTCGATTGATGGTTCGAAGGATGCAGGGGTCGCACCGCCAGTAATCTCATTCTTCAATTCATCCAGTGTAAAACCGACTGCCAGCTTTGCCGCAACTTTCGCAATCGGGAAACCTGTCGCCTTGGATGCCAGAGCAGAAGAACGGGAGACACGGGGATTCATTTCAATAACAATCATCCTGCCATCACGTGGATTGATTGCAAACTGGACATTGGAACCACCGGTATCAACGCCGATTTCACGCAGAATTGCGATAGAAGCGTTACGCATCAACTGGTATTCCTTGTCAGTCAAGGTCTGCGCCGGAGCAACAGTGATGGAGTCACCGGTATGAACCCCCATTGGGTCAAGGTTTTCAATGGAACAGATAATGATACAGTTGTCAGCGCGGTCTCGGACAACTTCCATTTCAAATTCTTTCCAACCAATCAGGGATTCTTCGATAAGCAGTTCACTGGTTGGAGAGGCCTCCAAACCACGGCGGCAGATACTGTCAAATTCCTCAGCATTATACGCAATACCACCACCTGTCCCCCCCAAGGTAAAGGATGGACGGATAATCACAGGAAAACCAATCCGGCGCTGCACTTCCCAAGATTCCTCAAGAGTATGTGCCACACCTGAACGGGCGGAAGAAAGCCCGATCTTAGTCATTGCCTCTTTGAATTTAAAACGGTCTTCCGCTTTGTCAATTGCTTCTGGAGAGGCACCAATCAATTCTACATTGTATTTTTCAAGTACCCCGTTATTGTACAGGTCCAGTGCACAGTTCAATGCAGTCTGACCGCCCATCGTTGGCAGAATCGCGTCTGGACGTTCTTTTGCAATGATCTTCTCAACAACTTTCCAGGTAATCGGCTCAATGAAAGTTACATCAGCCGTATTTGGATCGGTCATGATGGTCGCAGGATTACTGTTGACCAGAATGACACGATAACCTTCTTCGCGCAGCGCCTTACAAGCCTGAGCCCCTGAATAATCGAATTCACAGGCCTGACCGATAACAATCGGACCCGCACCAATAATGAGAATACTTTTGATATCTGTACGTTTTGGCATTTTTCTGCAAAATGTTTCTGCCATCACTTCAGTGACAGCCTAGTTTCATTCTTACTGAACTGATTTACATCCCAGAAGAATTATTATTTTTTACTTTTGGCTTCTTTCATCAGACCGATGAATCTATCGAAGAGATACCCAACATCTTCTGGGCCAGGAGACGCTTCAGGATGTCCCTGGAAACAGAATGCCGGTCTATCGGTTCTGGCAAACCCCTGCAAAGAACCATCGAACAGGGATTTATGGGTTACCCGACAGTTCGCTGGCAAGGTGTCAATATCCACTGCAAAGCCATGGTTCTGAGAAGTAATCAAAACACGCCCTGTATCCAGATCCTGAACAGGATGGTTGGCACCATGATGCCCGAACTTCATCTTCAGCGTTTTTGCACCAGATGCCAGTGCCATAATCTGATGACCAAGGCAGATACCAAAGGTTGGCAACCCCTTGTCAATCAGTTCCCGCGCTGCGGCAATCGCATAATCGCAAGGTTGTGGATCTCCTGGACCATTGGACAGAAAGATGCCATCTGGAGAGAGTTTCAATACATCGGCTGCTGTTGACTGAGCGGGCACAACCGTCACTCTGCAACCACGCTCTGTCAGCATACGAAGGATATTCCGCTTGATACCGAAGTCAAAAGCTACCACATGGAAATCCTCCGCATCAGGCTTCTTGTAGCCTGTTCCCAGTTCCCAGCAGGCTTCTTCCCATGCATGGGATTCTTTTGATGTGACAACTTTCGCCAGATCCTGTCCAGCGAGGCTTGCACAGTCCCTTGCCAGCTCCAGTGCCCGAGTTTCATCCTTACCGACAACAATCGCCCCACTCTGCGAGCCTGTTGTCCGGAGAATACGTGTCAGTCTGCGGGTATCAATACCACAGATTGCGACAATCCTCTGTTCACTCAGATAGTCTGGAAGAGACTTGGTTGCACGGAAATTCGAGAAGACCGGACGGACATCTTTGACAATGAATCCAGCAGCCTGAATCCTGCCATTACCCGATTCAATATCTTCTGGATTCACACCAGTATTCCCGATATGAGGATAAGTCATGGTAATAATCTGCCCGCTGTAACTCGGGTCAGTCAGGATTTCCTGATACCCTGTCATGGAAGTATTGAAAACAACTTCACCGGTCGTTTCACCAGAAGCGCCGATAGAATAGCCATGGAAAATTGTGCCGTCTGCAAGTGCCAGTACCGCTGGAACCTGTTGACCAAAAGGAAATTGCAAGGTAACTCCTTCTACTGCGCCACGCGTTCTGCAAACACATATTCCGTATCGGATAATTCCTCCTTGTAAGAGAAATCTTCTTCAATATTGTGAAAGAGTATCACAGATGCCGTGGTGTTAATTGAATATGTTTATCAACTTAATTATAGCCGAGAACAGGAGATTCAGTAAACAAACTACGGCATCTGAACCTAGCGATTATTTATAGCCGAGTCCCATGGCTTCGCGGACATCCCGCATCGTTTCTGCCGCCAGACGGCGTGCCTTTTCGCAACCAAACTCAACAATTTCACGAACCAGTTTTGGTTTCGCAATATATTCCTGGGCACGCTCCTGCATTGGCGCCACTTCATTGACAACCGCATCAATCACTGGCTGTTTACATTGAATACAACCAATTCCAGCATTACGGCATCCCTTCTGCACCCATTCTTTTGTTTCATCATCAGAATAGACTTCATGGAAAAGCCAGACAGGACATTTGGCAGGATTGCCTGGATCCGTGCGACGTACACGTGCAGGATCGGTTGTCATGGTCCGGATTTTCTGTGTAATGGTCTTGGTATCATCACGCAAAGCAATTGCATTACCATAACTCTTAGACATCTTCTGACCATCGAGACCCGGCAGTTTCGATGCCTCCGTCAGCATCACTTCCGGTTCAACCAGAATCTGGCGACGGCTTCCCATCAGGTAACCATAAAGCATCTCATGATCTTTTCCAGAAATGCTTTTTGCGGAGTCAATCAAAGCCTTTGTCTGTTCCATAGACTCGACACTGCCTTTTTCCTGATAGTCATTTCTGAGCTGAAGGAACTGTTTTGACTGCTTGCCCCCCAGTTTCTTGGCACATTCAAGCGCCTTTTCGTCAAACCCCTTTTCCCGCCCATACATGAAGTTGAATCGACGGGCCATTTCACGCATGATCTCAATATGCGGAATCTGATCCTCACCAACAGGCACCCTGTTTGCACGGTAGACAAGAACGTCTGCCGCCATCATCAGTGGATACCCCAGAAAACCATAAGTTGAAAGGTCTTTATGGGACAGTTTCTGAATCTGGTCCTTATAAGTCGGCACACGTTCCAGCCAAGACAATGGTGTATTCATGCTCATGAGCAATGTCAGCTCAGCATGCTCTGGCACCTTGGACTGGATGAAAATTGTCGCTTTTTCTGGATCAATGCCCGCTGCCAGCCAATCCACGACCATATCCCACGCATTCTTTTCGATAGATTCGACATCATCGTAGTTCGTGGTCAAAGCATGCCAATCCGCAACGAAAAAAAGACTTTCAATTTCAGACTGGATGCGAACCCAGTTCTTAATCGCTCCATGATAATGCCCAAGATGCAAGGCCCCTGTTGGGCGCATGCCAGAAACTACACGGTCAGGATACATAATATGACTGCAATAATAGGTAATGATTGAAAACCGCCCCACTCTCAAAATGTCGGCACAAAACCGGAGGGGGACTCCTTACTCACAACGGTCGTATTTTATCAGGATTAAGAAAATATTTGCGATTTGGGGACTTTCTCAGAAACCGTCAAAAACCAAACCGCTACGCGCTGAGAAGATATAACAACGGATAAAGGAACAGATTGATCAACCATCGTCCGACTGCCATCAGAGGTCTCATCCAATATGACGTCAGCCCGAAATAAATCAGCCCCATCAGAATGAAAAAACCATAACGTTCAACCCTAGCCAGACTATCTGACAACTGCTGAGGCAGGAGACAAACCAAGATACGCCCGCCATCCATAGGCGGCAACGGAAAAAGATTAAATGCAAACAGCACAAGGTTCACCACGATAGCAGCGTCAACGACCTTGAAAAGGAAAGCATTCTGCCAAAACAAAAAAAGCATCAATTTCAGAACCGCCCAGAGAAAAGCCATAATCAGGTTCGACATTGGCCCAGCCAATGCAACCAGTACAGAATCCCTCCTAGGGCTACGCAATCTTGAGAAATTTACCGGGACAGGCTTTGCATAACCAAATATGAATGGACTGCCAACACACAACAGCAACAGAGGAATCAAGATGGTTCCCAATGGATCGATGTGCCTCAACGGGTTCAAGGTCACCCGTTTTTCCTGATAGGCCGTTGAATCCCCCAAGCGATAGGCGACATAACCATGCGCCGCCTCATGAAGTGTGATTGCCGTTAAAAGTGGAATCGCCCAGACAGCAGCCTGTTCAACGATTCCCTCGATGCCTGCAATATCCATTGCTGTATCCGATTCAGTCTTCTGAGACACCGATTGAAGCAGGATCGGACCGACCTTTTCGGACGAGCCTTGGTTCGTTCTCAGTCATATCAATCACTGTTGTCGGCAACAGTCCACAGGCACCACCATCAAGAACAGCATCAACCAGTTTTTCCAACCTTTCCTGAATCTCATATCCATCCGTCATCGGATCCTCTTCATCAGGCAGAATCACTGTCGTTCCAATAAGCGGTTCACCCAGTTCTTCCAACACCGCCTGAATAACCCTGTTGTCAGGAATACGGAGGCCAATTGTTTTCCGAGAAGGATGTGACAAACGCCGTGGCACTTCACGGGAAGCCTGCAGAATAAACGTAAAAGCACCTGGCGTTGCCATTTTCAACAGACGGTAAGCTGCATTATCAACTCTTGCATAAGCCCCCAATTCCCGCAGATCACGACAAAGCAATGTCATGAGATGTTTCTCATCAATCTGCCTGATACGACGGATCCGATCCACCGCCCTCTTATTATCCAGACAGCAGACAAACGCATAGCTGGAATCTGTTGGCACAACAACTACCCCCCCTCTGCGAAGAATATCCACTACTTTGACAATCTGACGTGACTGGGGATTCTGAGGATGTACTTCTATATATTGGCTCGCCATCTTGCACCTCACATATATTCACGGTTCTGCAATGCCTGAATCCGACGTTCAATAGGTGGATGTGTTGCGAACAGCGACATCAGCGCACCTCTGCCATTAACTCCAAACGCAGCCATATTCTTTGGCAACATACCAGGTGTCAAGGAACCCAACCTGTAGAGTGCATTCTCCATTGGACGGGCATCGCCCATCAATTTCGCGGCACCGGCATCAGCATGAAATTCACGCCTTCTGGAGTACCACGCAAGAATAATCTGAGCAACCACGCCAAACAAAGCCTGACAGACCATCACAGTT
>CAVJQJ010000196.1:0-6809 GCA_963651715.1 Anaerovoracaceae bacterium | reverse complement strand
GGCGCCTGTGGAGGCAGACCATCATGATGGGCAGAGTGGGAAATACGGCCAGCATGGTAAATCTGACCTGAAATATGTCCTCCTGCATTGTGAACAGCGTCAACAACTTTTTTCCAGCCAGCCTCTTGTAAGTCTGTATAGATTCCAGGGGGGTACGCATAGCCTTGGGCACGTTTGGAAATCTGCATGGATTCAGTGATAATCAATCCAGCAGTTGCACGTTGTGCATAATGAGCCGCGTTCATTTCTGTTGCCTCATCATAGTCACCGGCACGATTTCTCGTTAATGGTGCCATAAATACTCTGTTGGGCAGTTCAATACCACCTATGACAACTGGACTTAACAATTTCTCAAACATCTAATTCCCCTAAAATCTTTTCTGCATAATTGATGCCATCCTAGTGGATGGCATCAAGAGAGTACTCAAATCAATGAGCAATACCACACATGCAACCTTCACCGCCCAGCGAGCAGGAGGCACCTTCACTAGGTTCTGGTGCTTGTGCTTCTTCTAATTCATCTTTCAGGATTGTGCCTTCGCTGTCGGTAATACGCAGTTTGACAGGGATGCCCTGGCTGACGCTGCTTGCAACAGTACAGAAATTCTTGAAAACGGAAATTGGCTGTTCGATATCACCTAATTCGGCAACTGTTTCCCCCAATTTGATTGAGACTTCAATAGCCTGAATACGCAGGCGGTTTTCTGCATTGCGTCCAATGACAGCAATGGCAGTGGTTGTCAGTGGAGTAGGGTCTGGATTTTTTCTGTTGATCGCAGAATACAGTGCATCAGACGTACAGTTAGCTACTGCAGCACAAAGCAGCTGGTCTGGGCTGGGACCAACGTTTTTACCATGTGGAGGTGGTTCATCTGCGATGACGGAAGTATTGCTGCCAGAGAAATTGATTTTGAACTGGAATCGTTCAATCTGGGTCAATGTGACTGGGTTGGTTCGGATTTCACTCATCATGCTCTCTTTTAATTAAATAGGTATAACAACAAGGTAACTATAAGATATCAACGGGATTTGAAAATAAACACCCCTATCAAACAGGGGGCTTTATTTCTGTTCAAGATAATGCTGGACATCAAGTGCCGCCATACAACCTGTTCCAGCACTTGTGATTGCCTGACGGTAGGTGTAATCCTGCACATCACCTGCCGCAAAGACGCCGGGAACACTCGTCGCTGTCGCCATGGCTCCCTGACCTTTCGCGGTCTTGATATAACCGTTTTCCATGTCTATCTGACCGGCAAAGATATCAGTATTTGGTTTGTGACCGATTGCGATGAAAAGCCCATGGACCGCCAGTTCTTTCAGACTGCCATCCTGAGTGTTCTTGAGGCTGACGCCTGTCACCCCACCATCATCACCCAGCACTTCATTGACCTGACTGTTCAGGCAGAGTTCGATTCTGCCTTCCTCAACTTTTTCCATCAGCCGTTTGACCAGGATGGGTTCTGCCCGGAATGTATCCCGGCGATGGATGAGGGTGACCTTGGAAGCTATGTTGGAAAGATAGAGAGCCTCATCAACTGCGGTGTTCCCTCCACCAACAACAGCAACGGGGTTCCCCCGATAGAAGAAGCCATCACAGGTGGCACATCCAGATACGCCACGTCCCATGAATTTTTCTTCGGATTCCAGACCAAGGTACTGTGCAGATGCCCCTGTCGCGATAATAAGGGCATCACAGGTGTATTCACCCACATCGCCGATGAGGCGGATAGGCTTGGCCTTCAGGTCTGTAGTATGGATATGATCGAACTCAATACGGGCATTGAATTTCTCAGCATGTTCCTGCAGTTTCATCATGAGTTCTGGTCCCTGGATACCGGCCACTTCGCCAGGCCAGTTTTCGACCTCAGATGCGGTCATGAGCTGTCCTCCCTGCTGGATGCCGGTAATCAGCAGAGGATCCAGATTCGCCCGGGCAGCATAGACTGCCGCTGTGTAGCCTGCTGGACCTGATCCCAAGATGATGACTTTTGAATGTTTCACTTCGCCTGCCATGATGACTCCTAAGCTTGATATCAGACAATAATCAAGCTGTGATTATAGACGAAAGCGACTTATGCTATTTGAATTAATGTCTGTATACAAAGCAATTCACTGAAAATCTGTTTTGGGTCTGATATTAAAGTCGAATACAATAACTACTTGGCAGTTTTTATTGCGAACTGACTGAAATCATCCTTTTCCATCAGATTTCCAATAGCGTTTTTCATCATGACCAATCAAACTGAATCCAAAGAGATTCGTTCCAATTTTTCTTTGTCTCTGTTGAAAAATGAAATAGTCTGGCTGATCCTTTTGGTTGTCACACTCTATTTCTTTGTCATCTTCATCACATTCAACAGAAATGATCCCGGTTGGTCCCATGCCAGCTATATCACAGGCATCTCGAATCTCGGCGGCAGAACCGGTGCCTGGATTTCTGATTTTCTCCTGTTCATTTTTGGACTATCCACCTGGTGGATTGCATTGCCTTTAATCAAAGGCATCTGGAGTGGCTTTAAACGCATCTCTGCCCAACTCCGTAATGAGCCTGACATTCCCCCCTCCAGCCCCCTTAAGAAATTTTTGAGCATTATTGGCTTTATCCTGCTGATTGTTTCCAGCTCTGGTATTGAATACCTGCGTATGTACCGTACTTCAGCCCAATTACCCAACATTCCCGGGGGCGTTGTCGGCGAAATTGTTGGTCGACTGTCATCCCAATATCTGGGTTTCACTGGCAGCACAGCCCTATTGGGTGTCATCACAATCATCAGTTTCAGCCTCTGTCTCCAGAAATCCTGGATTTACATCGTTGAGCAGATTGGAGCGGTTGCTGAAACCGTCTTTTTCTTCTTTAAACGACCTGCAACAAAGAAAACGGAAGAACAAACTACTGCTTCTGACTTGAATCCTGTATTGCAGGAAAAATCAGATGTCCTGACTGACGATTCCCCAATTCAGGAAAACATTCCTTCGTCAAATATTACGAATACCAGCGAACCAGAACTTTCCAACAATCTGATTGAAGAAAACTCATCACTCCAAGAAAGTCAGGATAGTTTTCCTGCTGATGTCATTCCTGAAACTGTTTCCACTCCCATCGAACCTGTTCTTGAAAAGGTCGAACCAACGGAGACCACTGAAGCATTCTCCTCACCAACCACTCAGATTGCAGAAGAACCTAAACCAGCGGCAACATCCTGGTACCAGCCATCAGCAGACCCTGCATTTGACTTTGGCGATATCGACATGTCCTCACCTATTCCACCGTTGTCGCTACTTGACCCACCAGAACCCAAGCAGGAATCTGCAAGTCCTGAATCACTTGAGTACATCAGCCGCCTGATTGAACGGAAACTTGCTGAATTTGGCGTCAAAGTCAAAGTTGTCTCTGCTTTCCCTGGACCAGTTGTCACCCGCTATGAAATCGAGCCAGCTGTTGGGGTCAAGGGCAGCTCCATTGTCAACCTGTCAAAAGATCTTGCACGCTCGCTTTCACTGCCATCCCTCAGGGTTGTTGAAAATATTCCCGGCAAAACTTATATGGCGCTGGAATTACCTAACAGCAGACGCCAGATAGTCCGCCTGTCTGAAATCTTGAACAGTGAAGAATACAATCACTCAACCTCAAATCTGACTGTTGCTCTTGGAAAAGACATTACCGGCCGCCCTGTCGTTGCCGATCTTGCCAGAATGCCACATCTCCTGATTGCCGGGACAACAGGTTCAGGTAAATCTGTTGGCATCAATGCGACCATCCTCTCACTTCTGTATAAATCCACCCCTGACCAAGTCAAATTGATCCTGATTGATCCTAAGATGCTTGAACTATCTGTCTACCAGGATATCCCCCATCTATTGGCCCCAGTCGTCATTGACATGAAAAAAGCCGAGAACGCCTTGAACTGGGCTGTTTCTGAAATGGGAAAAAGGTATCTTCTCATGTCAAAAATGAGCGTCAGGAATCTGGCTGGATACAATAAGAAAATCGCTGATGCGGAAGCGAGAGAGCAGAAGATTCCAAACCCGTTCTCCCTGACACCAGATGCACCAGAGCCTTTGGAAAAACTGCCTCAGATTGTCATTATTGTTGACGAATTCTCAGACCTTATGATGACTGTCGGTAAAAAAGTTGAGCAATCGATTGCACGTATTGCCCAGAAAGCGCGTGCAGCGGGCATTCATTTGATTCTTGCAACCCAACGTCCATCTGTTGATGTCATCACTGGACTTATCAAGGCCAATGTACCAACCCGGATTGCATTCCAAGTCAGCAGTAAAATTGATTCCAGAACTATTCTGGATCAAACTGGAGCGGAAACCCTGTTGGGGCTTGGTGACATGTTGTACCTGCCATCAGGAACCGGGATTCCTAAACGTGTTCATGGGGCATTTGTCTCAGATGATGAAGTCACCAAAATTGCAGAATACCTCAGAAACCAAGGTGAACCAGCTTATATCGATGGCATTCTTGATGGACCAATTCCTGATGAGGACAGTGATAACGGAGGATATGGTACAGATGATGCCGAATCGGATGAAAAATATGATGAAGCCGTCGCCATTGTTCTCAAAAACAAGAAAGCATCTATTTCACTTGTTCAACGACATCTTCGTATCGGGTATAACCGAGCCGCGAGACTTCTTGAACAGATGGAACGCAGTGGACTGGTCTCTCCAATGAAAAACAATGGGACCCGGGATGTTATCGTTCCAACGTCGAATAATGGTCTCCAATAACCCGAGCCACATTCAACTCTCACTATGAAAGCATAGCAATCGGTATGAAAAACCTCTTTTCCAAGCTGGCAGCCTTCTGCCTTTTTCTCTTGATTCCATTCTTGGCCAACGCATCTGCCATCGACCAATTACAGAATTTTTCAGCAACCGCACATTCCGCCAGCGGTACTTTTTCCCAGTGGCAAGTGAAATCTGGACATCCTTCCAGAATCTCCTCTGGCAGTTTTGTTTTCTCCCGTCCAGGGAAATTCATCTGGCGTTATCAGTCTCCATACAGCCAAGTCCTGCAGTCTGATGGGAAAAGCCTGTATATCTATGACAAGGATCTGAATCAGGTCACCGTACGACGTCTTGGCGCAGCTTTAGGATCGAGCCCTGCAGCCATCCTGTTTGGCAACACCAATCTGGCAAGAAACTTTGCCATGAAAAATCTGGGAAGCAATGATGGATGTGAATGGGTACAGGTTGTTCCCCGTTCCCGTAACACCCCTTTTGAACGGGTCAATATCGGTATGCAGAACGGCGTTCCAAGAGCGATGGAACTCTATGATTCCTTAGGCAATAAGACTGTCGTCAACTTTACTGGATTCAAGAAAAATCCAGCAGTCAATGGAGGCTCATTCCACTTTACCATTCCCAAGGGGGCCGACGTATTCAGACGCTGATCTGCCAGCTTACCCATTATTTCTTAAACAAGAGGACTACCGCATGCACTGCGATGCCCTCTTCTCTTCCCAGAAACCCCAATTTCTCATTGGTTTTCGCCTTGAGCCCAATCTGATTGAGATCGACAGACAAATCCGCAGCGATATGCTGTTTCATCTGATCAACATACGGTGACATTTTCGGTCTCTGGGCAATGACCGTCGCATCGACATTTCCGATTTCATAACCCTCAGCCGCTATCAATTCAAAGGTTTTTCTGAGCAGTTCACGAGAATCAATCCCTTTGAACCGCTTATCTGTATCAGGGAACTGCGTACCGATATCACCCAATCCTGCTGCGCCCAACAGTGCATCGATGATTGCATGCAACAGTACATCCGCATCAGAATGTCCCATCAACCCTTTTGAAAATGGAATATCCACCCCACCAATTATCAGTTTCCGGTCTTCTACCAAAGCATGGCAATCATATCCCTGTCCAATCCTGATCTGCTTTGACATCACAGTCCATCCTTTCCCTAAAACTATTCTCTGCCATGCACTGCCAGCATCTTGATTTATAATAGTCGATTCAACGCAATCCACCGAAAGGCCGGTTGGATTCAACCATTTCCGTTTCAGCTGTATGTCTTTCGAACTAAAGAAATTTCTTCCCCGTCCTAGTCAACGATATATCCTGCCAAGAATCCACGGCTCATCTGATGCCCTCATGTTAGCAAAAGCAGCCCGTGAGTTAAAAGCAGGTCAACAGATGCTCGTTGTCATCACTGCATCAACATCTGATGCACGCAGACTTCTTGAAGAAATCCCATGGTTTGACAGCAACCCAGAACAGCCACTCAGGTGCCATCTTTTACCTGACTGGGAAACCCTGCCTTATGACTCGTTTTCCCCTCATCAAGATCTCGTTTCACAGCGTTTAGCGACATTATATGAGGTTCTTAATAGCCGCTGCGACATTCTCCTAGTACCAACTGCGACTGCCCTGCTCCGTATTGCTCCACCATCATTCCTCGCCGCACATACTTTCTTTTTCAAACAGGGAGAAGAAATCAATGAAAGCAGACTAAGAAACCAACTGACTGTTGCGGGATACAACCATGTATCCCAAGTCATGTCTCCAGGGGAGTATTCTATCCGTGGAGGACTGATTGACCTTTACCCAATGGGAGCAAAACTTCCTTACCGACTTGATCTTTTCGACAACACGATTGAGACAATCAAGACCTTCGATGTGGATACACAACGCTCCATCTACCCCGTCAAAGAAATCCGGATGCTGCCAGGCCGTGAATTTCCCATGGACGAGCAGTCGCATGCATTTTTCAGAAGCCGTTGGCGTGAGATGATTGAGGGTGATCCGACTGTCTCAGTCATTTACCGGGATATTGCGTCTGGGA
>CAVJQJ010000195.1:0-5579 GCA_963651715.1 Anaerovoracaceae bacterium | reverse complement strand
CTCTTGGGTCTGCGCGCCCTCGTGATCTGACGGTTCTGCGTGCCGGGGTGGAACGTTTGCCGGACCTGCAGCTGATCCTGTCAGATGCCAAGACATCGCTGATTGATACGATTGGGCAGAATCTGGAGGCTCCAGAGTCCTGTCTGGCGCTACTGCAGCAGGCCATCAAGGATGAACCTGCCGCGATGGTGCGTGATGGTGGGGTGATTGCTGACGGATATAGTCCGGAATTGGATGAACTGCGTGCTTTGGCGGAGAATGCGGGACAGTTTCTGGTGGATCTTGAGGCGCGCGAACGGGAACGTACAGGGATTGCAAACCTGCGGGTGGAGTTCAATCGTGTCCACGGATTTTTCATTGAGGTGACTCAGGGTCAGGTCGACAAAGTGCCTGACGACTACCGCCGCCGACAGACACTGAAGAATACTGAACGCTTCATTACGCCAGAACTGAAGGTGTTTGAAGACAAGGTGCTCTCTGCCAAAGAACGCGCGTTGGCATTGGAAAAATCGCTGTATGAGGAAGTGCTTCAGAATCTGATGGCCTATATTCCAGACCTGCAACGGGTTGCGAAGCATGTGGCGCTGACGGATGCGCTGGTTTCGTTGGCTGTTCATGCCCGTCTGCATGACTGGGTCTGCCCTGAAATGGTTCAGGAACAGACCATCCAGATCAGCCAAGGACGTCATGCAGTTGTCGAGAATCGTATTGAGCAGTTTATCGCCAATGACTGTGATTTGTCGGATACCCGGAAATTCCTGCTGATCACTGGTCCAAATATGGGCGGTAAGTCGACTTATATGCGGCAGACGGCCCTGATTGTGCTGTTGGCATGTATCGGAAGTTTTGTGCCTGCCGAACAGGCAGTTATCGGTCAGGTTGACCGGATTTTCACCCGAATCGGTGCAGCGGATGATCTGGCAGGAGGGCGTTCAACCTTTATGGTTGAAATGACCGAGGCGGCCGCTATCCTGAATGGTGCCACCGAGCAGTCTCTGGTGCTGATGGATGAGATTGGCCGTGGCACTTCGACATTTGATGGCCTGGCATTGGCTTGGGCAATCGCCCAGAACCTGATTGAACGCAATCGAAGCTATACGTTGTTTGCGACCCATTATTTTGAATTGACCCAGCTGCCGGAAATGTATCCAACTGCTGAGAATGTCCATCTTTCCGCGGTTGAGCATAAGGACCGGATTGTTTTCCTGCATGCTGTGGAACCAGGTCCTGCATCGCGCAGTTATGGGCTTCAGGTTGCCAAACTGGCAGGCGTCCCTGCCCCTGTCATTCGACTGGCACGGAAACGTCTGGCTGAGCTTGAAGCCCAGTTCCTGCCATCAGGCGGCAACCAGATGAGTCTGTTCCAGAATGCAGTGGATTATGATGTTGCTGAAATGGATGAGCCGATGGCAGAGACTGTAGAGGGGGCTGATTACGCGCCGTTGATTGCATCATTGGATGACATGGATCCTGATGCGATGACTCCCCGCGATGCTTTGCAGCAACTGTATGCCTTGAAAGATCAGTTGAAACAGTTGTCTGACGGTCAAGCAGGATAGGTCTGTCATTTAGACTGAGCGGCAATAAAAAAGGCAGTGGATGATTCCCTGTCTTTTCTGCATCTGTGTTCTTTTATTTTGCCGGCTTATTCCGCCCAGACCACCCAGCCGTAGTGGGCACTGACCAGCACCAGAATTCCGAATGCGATGCGGTAGTACGCAAATGGGATGAAGTTGTGGGAGCTGATGAAGCGGAGCAGCCAGCGGACGCACAGGAATGCGAAGATGAAGGAAGAGACTGTCCCGACGGTGAAGAGCGGGATGTCAGATGCCTGAAGCAGTGCACGTTCCTTATAGATGGAATAGATGGATGCTCCGAACAGGGTTGGCATGGCCAGGAAGAAAGAGAATTCTGTCGCAACCTTGCGGGAGAGCCCAAACAGCATGCCGCCGATGATGGTTGCACCTGAGCGGCTGGTGCCGGGAATCAGGGCAAAAGCCTGGGCAATGCCGACTTTCAGGGCATCCATGGCGGTCATTTCATCGATATCCTGGATGCGGGCATTATAGTCATCGGTGTCTTTCCGTTCTACAAAGAGAATGATCAGGCCACCGATGATGAAGGCTGCGGCGACAGGAATTGGATAGAACAGGAATGCCTGGATGCTCTTGGCGAAAAGCAGACCGAGCACTGCCGCTGGAATAAAGGCAATGATGACATTGAGGGCAAAACGGCGTTCTTTCTGATGGGTGAACATGCCGAAGAGGACTTCAAGGATTTTCTGCCGGTAAACCCAGACAACCGAAAGCATGGCTCCAGCCTGGATGGCGATGGAGAAAACCTTGACGTTTTCGCCGGTGAAGTCCAGCAGACTGCCGGCAAGAATCAGATGACCTGTGGAAGAAATTGGCAGGAATTCTGTCAAGCCTTCAACAATCCCCATAATGAAGGCTTTTACCGCTAATGTTAAGTCCATGAAATGTCCTATAAAAGATGCTCAGTAAGTTCGAGTTGCGACATGATACTCCTCTTGTGTGTTGTGTGGGAGAAGCATCGACTGATATCTGCGGATAATGGCTTATTTTCAGCCAATGCCGTTAGCACCACCTGTTGATAGCTTTTATAATGCGGTGTTGATTTGTAACAAGCTGTTGTTTTACTTGTTTCTAGGCTTGAAACACAATACGCTACAGCCAATAAATGGGCATTATGTCTGCTGGAAGTGACTCCCCTGTTGGCTGAGTTGCAGAATAAATTTATCTGGAATGTTTATGCTTGAAAAACTGAAGAATTTCAAAAGACCCAAGGTCTGGATCCCAACAGTCATTGTGCTGGCTTTGATTATCGCCTTACTGGCGGTATGGATGTCCAGAAAGAAAAGCAATGTGACCTATATGACTGAAAAAGTCCGGGTGGGGCATATCAAACAGGTTGTCGAGGCAACCGGTGAAATCAGTGCGGTGAATCTGGTGACGGTCGGTGCCCAGGTCAGTGGCCAGATCAAGAAACTGCATGTTGTTCTTGGTCAGGAAGTCAAACAGGGTCAGATGATCGCAGAGATTGATTCGACAACACAGGAAAATGCCCTGCATACCGATAAGCTGCGTCTTGAAACCTATAAAGCCCAGCTGGCGGCACGCAAGACGGCATTGGAAGTCGCGAAACGGGCTTATGACCGTGAACGGGCTCTGATCGGTACCGATGCAACGTCCAAGGAAAACCTGGACAATGCGAAAGATGCTTATTCGACCGCCAAAGCGAATGTTGATGAGACCATGTCATTGATCAAACAGACTGAACTGGCCATCAATACCGATGAGACCAATCTTGGTTATACCAAGATCCGTGCACCATTGGATGGTACGGTTGTTTCCGTTCCTGTTGAAGAAGGTCAGACGGTCAATGCCAACCAGACAACGCCAACCATCATCAAGATTTCCAACCTGAATGAAATGGAAATCGATATCCAGATTTCTGAAGGGGATATCACCAAGGTCAAGCAGGGGATGCCGGTTGATTACACAATCCTGTCCGAACCTGTGACCGTTTTCCATGCAACCTTGGATTCCATTGACCCAGGTCTGACCACGTTGAGTGATGGCAGTTATGACAAGAGCAGTTCCAGTTCTTCCAGCAGCAGTTCTTCCGCAGTCTATTACTATGGCAAGAGTTTTGTGAACAATCCGGATGGAAAGCTGCGGATTGGCATGATGACCCAGTGTTCCATTCTGGTGGCGAATGCCGAAAATGTCCTGGTGATTCCAACCATTGCCATTACGAGGGCTGATGGTAAGTATTATGTCCGTATCCTGAAGAACGGTGACGAAGTAGAACAGCGCGAAATCCAGATTGGCATCACAGATGGGGTTTATACAGAAGTGGTTGCAGGGCTGTCTGAAGGAGAGGAAGTCATTTCATCCGAGGTCGGTGAAGGTGAAAAAGTCGGTTCCACCTCCAGGATGCGTGGTCCAAGGATGTAAGCTATGAATATCATCGAACTGCGTGATATCAACAAGATTTATGGTACTGGCGGCAGCAAGGTCCATGTCCTGAAAGGCATCGATCTTGATATCGAGTCAGGAGACTTTGTCGCCATCATCGGGCAATCCGGTTCCGGTAAATCCACATTGATGAATATCATCGGCTGTCTGGATGTGATGTCCTCGGGCAGTTACAAGATTGCCGGTGAGGATATCCAGGGGATGGGACCAGATGACCTTGCGACACTGCGCAGCCGTTATCTTGGATTTATTTTCCAGCGTTATAACCTGCTGACTTCCCTGAATGCCAAGGAAAACGTTGAGCTGCCGGCGATTTATTCCGGTGAGAAGCAGGATGTCCGTAAGGCAAGGGCTGAGGAACTGCTGAGACGTCTGGATATGGGGGAGCGTGTCGATCACCTGCCATCGGAACTTTCCGGTGGTCAGCAGCAGCGTGTTTCCATTGCTCGTGCGTTGATGAACGGCGGTGAGATCATCCTTGCCGATGAACCGACCGGTGCGTTGGACTCCAAGAGTGGCGAGAATGTGCTGAAGATCCTGCAGACCCTGAATGATATGGGCCATACGGTGATTCTTGTCACCCATGATGCCAAGGTTGCGGCAGCGGCAAACCGTGTCATTGAAATCAAGGATGGTCTGATTATCGGGGATAAACGCGCAAGGCCTAACCAGAACAGCGCCAAGGTCTACGAGCTGAAGAAAGATACCCGGAGTACTTTCCAGTATCTGAAGGATCAGTTCGTTGAGGCGTTCAAGATGTCTGTCCAGGCAATCTGGGCACATAAGATGCGCTCGATGTTGACGATGCTCGGCATTATCATCGGTATTGCTTCGGTTGTCTCTGTGGTGGCATTGGGTAAAGGGTCGCAGGAGAAGATTCTGTCTGACATCAGCTCAATGGGTACGAATACGGTCGTCATCATGCCGGGTACGGGGTATGGTGACCGGAATTCCAGTAAGTATAAGACGTTGACAGTGCATGATTCGGATCTGCTTGCCAAACAGAGTTATGTGGCAAGTGCGACTCCAGCTGTGAATGCGTCGGGAGAAATCACCCATGAGAATGTCTCGGCGACGGGACAGCTTCAGGGGGTAGGTGAACAGTATTTCGATGTCAAGGGGCTGAAAGCGGAAGCTGGCCGCCTGTTTACGAAAGATGATGTCCAGGTGGGCAGTGCGGTGGTTGTGATTGACCAGAACACCAAGAACAAGATGTTTGCCAACTGGCATAACAGTGAGATTCTCGGGAAAACGATTATCTTCAAACATCAGCCTTTGCGGATTATCGGCATAGCAGAAAAACAGAATGCCTCTTTCGGTACTCAGGATACGCTGCAGATGTGGTCGCCATATACGGCTGTGATGAACCGGATTACGGGTGACCGGAATATCTCATCGATTACGGTGAAAGTGGTTGATGATGTCAGTATGACGGCTGCGGAAAAGAATATCATCCGTTTCCTGACCGCTAAACATGGCAAGGAAGACTTTTTCACCATCAATACGGACAGCATCCGTCAGACGATTGAAAGTACAACCGGTACCATGCGTCTGCTGATTGCCTGCATTGCTTTGATT
>CAVJQJ010000194.1:0-2079 GCA_963651715.1 Anaerovoracaceae bacterium | reverse complement strand
GAACGTATCCGTTCCATGCTGCTGGAAAAAGCGAACGGAGATAAGATCCTGATGCCGGAATCCCTGTTGGATGAAGTCACTGCGCTGGTTGAATGGCCTGTCGTCTATGAATGCCATTTTGAGGAATCCTTCCTTGAAGTCCCTCAGGAATGCCTGATTCTGACCATGCAGACAAACCAGAAATATTTCGCATTGACCGACCAGAACGGCAAGCTCCGCAACCGTTTCCTGATTGTTTCCAATATCGAAACGGAAACGCCACAACGCATTATTGACGGCAATGAACGTGTTATCCGCCCTCGTCTGTCTGATGCGCAGTTTTTCTTCAATCAGGACAAGAAGAAAACTCTGGAATCGCGCCTACCAGGACTGGCCAATGTTGTTTACCAGAACAAACTGGGTACGCTGGCTCAGCGTATGGCACGTGTCAGACTGTTGGCTGTTGCCATCGCCAAGAAACTGGATGCAGATACCAAGATTGTTGAACGTGCCGCACGCCTGTGCAAAGCCGACCTGCTGACTGAAATGGTTGGTGAATTTCCAGAACTGCAGGGCACGATGGGTACTTACTATGCCCGCCATGACGGTGAACCAGAGGAAGTCGCCAAGGCATGCGCTGAGCATTACCAACCACGTTTTGCCGGTGATGATCTGCCATCCACCCAAACCGGGACCATCCTGGCACTGGCTGACAAACTGGAAACCCTTGCGGGCATCTGGGGCATTGGTCTTCAGCCAACCGGTGACCGCGACCCATTTGCCCTGCGCCGTCATGCATTGGGTATCCTGCGTATCCTGATTGAAAACAAACTTCCCCTGTCACTGCGTGAAATTCTCAAGAATGCTGTAGATATCCTTGCAGCAAATGCCGCATTCTCTGACCCAACCAACGCTGTTCTGGATTTCATCATGGACCGACTGCGTGGTCTGCTGAGAGACAGAGGCTATTCCGTTGCAGAAGTTGAATCTGTTCTTGCACAGAATCCAGATTATTTTGACAACATCATTGACCGTCTTGAAGCTGTCCGGAAATTTGCTGAACTGCCTGCTTCCGCCTCTCTGGCTGCAGCCAACAAGCGTATCACCAATATCCTGAAAAAATCTGGTGTCAATGCCGGCAATGTCCAGCAGGATGTTATGGTGGAAGACAGTGAAAAGGCGCTTTATGCCGATATCATGCGAGTCAAGCCAACAGCAGATAAACAGTTTGCAGATGGCGACTACACCGGCACCCTGCAGACCCTTGCAGCACTGCGTGATGACGTTGATGCCTTCTTCACCAACGTCATGGTGATGGCGGATGATCCTAAACTGCGCAACAACCGTATTGCACTGCTTAAAGAACTGCATGGCATGATGAATCAGGTTGCCGACATCTCTAAACTTGCATCCTGATCTCCAAGGTAGGCGGCCATGAAACTCATTATTCTGGACAGGGACGGCGTCATCAATCAGGACTCTGATGCATTCATCAAATCTCCCGATGAATGGATTCCTATTCCCGGTTCACTTGAGGCTATTGCCCATCTGACCAAGGCTGGTTATTCAGTTGTTGTCGCCACCAATCAGTCTGGACTTGGACGTAAGCTGTTTGATATCACAACGCTGAACGCAATACACCAGAAAATGCAGGCTTCCGTCAAAGCTCTGGGCGGGTCCATTCCGGCAGTGATGTTCTGCCCTCATCTGCCAACAGATGACTGTGACTGCAGAAAACCGAAGGCAGGTATGTTCCTGACCATCGGTAAACGTTTCGATGTGGATCTTGCAGGAATTCCTGCTGTTGGGGACTCTCTCCGTGATCTTCAGGCCGGTTTTCTCGCTGGTTGCAAACCTTATCTTGTGTTGACGGGCAAGGGGAAGCAGACTATTGAAAAAGGCGGGCTCCCTCCAGAGACTGTTATTTTCGATGATCTGGCTGCTGTTGCTGCCCATCTGCTTGAAAACGATGCTAAAGCTGAGGCTGAACAGGATTTCAAGACAGTTCCTGAAGTAACATCTGACCCCGAAACGAAACCCAAAACCAAGACTTCGGGTAAAAAGAAATCTGACGGAAACACTAAAAAATAAGCTTTATCC
>CAVJQJ010000193.1:0-10195 GCA_963651715.1 Anaerovoracaceae bacterium | reverse complement strand
AAGCTTTTTGGAACCCCCAGCTTAGCTGGGGGTTTTCTTATGACAAAAAAACGGAATTGCCATGATGGCAATTCCGTTTTCTGTTTCAGGCGAACCCGTCGATTACAGACCGGCAGCCGCTTGCAATGCTTCGACCTTATCGGTTCTTTCCCAGGTGAATTCTGGTTCTGCACGACCGAAGTGACCATATGCAGCAGATTTGCTGTAACGAGGTTTCAGCAGGTCGAGCATCTGAACAATACCCTTAGGACGCAGATCGAAAGTATCTGCCACGATTGCCGCAATCTTTTCATCAGCAATCACGCCAGTACCCTGGGTATTGATGGTGATATTGATTGGGCGGGCGATACCGATCGCATAGCTGACCTGAATCTGGCATTTCTTGGCTAGACCAGCGGCAACAACATTCTTCGCAACATAACGTGCGGCATAAGCAGCGGAACGGTCGACCTTGGATGGATCCTTGCCGGAGAAAGCACCACCGCCATGTGGGCAGGCACCACCGTAAGTATCCACAATAATCTTACGGCCAGTCAGACCGCAATCGCCCTGAGGACCACCAACGACGAAACTGCCGGTTGGGTTGATGAAGAACTTCGGTGCATCTTTCATCAGTTCTGCAGGCAGGACCGGTTTGATGATTTCCTCGATAACAGCTTCTTCAATCTGTTTGTGGGAAATTTCCGGTGCATGCTGGGTAGACAGCACAACGGTATCAACGCTGACCGGTCTGCCATCAACATAACGCAGGGTGACCTGGGATTTTGCATCTGGACGCAGCCAAGGCAGACGGCCATCCTTGCGCAGCTGGGACTGACGTTCCATCAGGCGGTGGGAATAATAGATTGCAGCAGGCATATATTCTGGTGCTTCATCACAGGCGTAGCCAAACATCAGGCCCTGGTCACCTGCCCCTTGATCGAGGTCGATACCTTCGCCTTCATTCACACCCTGGGCGATATCCAGGGACTGACGGTCATAGGCAACCAGAACCGCACAACCCTTATAGTCGATACCATATTCAGTATTGTCGTAGCCGATACGCTTGATGGTGTCACGGGCAACGTCAATATAATTCACATTGGCATTTGTAGTGATTTCCCCTGCCAGAACAACCAGACCGGTGTTACACAGGGTTTCCGCTGCAACACGTGCAGATGGGGCCTGTTCAAGAATTGCATCCAGAATGGAATCAGAAATCTGATCCGCAACCTTATCTGGATGGCCTTCAGAAACGGATTCTGAAGTAAAAAGATAATCATTAGACATAAAAATAGCTCCTTTTATTAAAGGCATCTGCAATCGCAGCTACCTTGAAAAGGAGCTTGCGACGCTTTAGCGAGATTTATAGACCGCTTCGCAAGTTGCCCGTTAACTCAGCGGTGCCGTTTATTCTACGCCCAAATTTCAAGGAATCAAGAAAGCTCCCTTTTTGCGACACTTTATGAAATTTTTTGCAAAATTGGCATACCGACAGCAGAAATACTTTCCCATTGAGGATTTCCTCATGGAAACAGCGCATTCACAACAGGACGGCTGTTGCTATAATTGTGACCTTGAGGAAATAAGATAATGCGGTTCTTTCTGTTTATTCTGTGGGCAATCCATTGGTTGCCCCTGCCGATCCTGGGGAGGATGGGCAAACTGCTCGGCACCTGTGCTTACCATTTCTGGAAAAGGCGCCGTGAAATCACCCTGACCAACCTTGCCCTCTGCTTCCCGGAGAAAAGTGAAGCGGAGCGGGAACGTATTGCCCTGGAACATTTTCAGGGATACGGCCGCAGCATTCTTGAACGGGGCATTCTCTGGTGGTCGTCTGTCGACCGGATCAAGAAACTGATCCAGGTCGAGCCTAAAGTCCCTTATGACGAAACCACATCGGGGCCAGTCATTTTTCTCTGCCCGCATTTCGTCTGCCTTGAAATGCCTGGTGCCATCATCACCATGGGCTCCCCCGGCTGTTCCATCTATACCGAACAGAAAAACAAGGTGTTTGACAAAGTCCTGCGGCAGGGGCGTGCCCGCTTCCATAAGGATGTCTTCCTGTTCAACCGCAGTCAGGGCATCAAACCGATTATCCGCGCCCTGCACAAGAACATCCCTTTCCTGATGCTCCCTGACATGGACTTCGGCATGAAAGATGCGGAATTTGTCCCATTCTTTGGCGTTCCTGCGGCAACACTGGTTGCCACATCACGACTGGCAGCTGCAGCCAGAGCCAAGGTCATTCCTGTCATTGCGACTTTCCTGCCGGATTATCAGGGGTGGAAAGTAAAGTTTTACCCACCATGGGAGAATTTCCCGACAAAGGATGCCTGGGCGGACACCAAACGGATGAACGAATTCATCGAAGAACGCATCCTGGAAAACCCTTCCCAATACCTGTGGACCCATCGGCGTTTCAAAACGCGTCCTGAAGGCATGCCACCGGTTTACGGCAGATACAGCAAGAAATAACACACGCTGCTGCCAGCCTAGATTGGAGCCGATATGAAACTCAGATTCACAAAGATGCATGGTGCTGGCAATGATTTTGTCGTCTTCGATGCCTGTAGCCAACAGGTTGACCTGACAGCAGACCAGTGGCGTTTCATCGCAGACAGACGCTTCGGCATCGGTGCTGACCAGATGCTGGTTGTTGAACCTCCCCGCCTGCCAGACACCGACTTCCGCTATCGGATCTTCAACGCAGATGGCGGGGAAGTTGAACAATGTGGCAATGGCGCACGGGCGTTTGCCATCTTTGTGACTGCCACGGGCATGACACAGAAGAATCCCATCCATGTCGAGACCAAGGCCGGCGTCATTGAACTGAAAGTCGAGAGCGAAAACACGGTCACGGTTGATATGGGAAAACCTGTGTTCACTTATCCAGACATTCCATTCAATCCGTCAGGACTTGCCTCGGAAATCCAGCACAGAATCAACGTCTGGACACTGGATCTTGGCGGCAATACAGGAACCGCCCGGATTGCCGCAGTCTCCATGGGCAATCCACATGCCGTACAGGTTGTCGACAATGTCGATACCGCCCCCGTCTTGGAACAGGGACCGCATATTGAACATCATCCATCATTTCCAAACCGTGTGAATGCCGGTTTCATGCAGATTGTTGACCGTCACAGCATCCGCCTGCGCGTTTTCGAACGCGGGGCTGGAGAAACACTCGCCTGCGGCACAGGTGCCTGCGCCGCTGTTGTATCGGGCATACAACGTGGACTATTGGAATCCCCTGTCAGGGTAGAGGCCAGAGGGGGGATTCTCAGTATTGCGTGGCAGGGAGAAGGTTCAAACGTCATGATGACCGGTCCTGCCGTCATCGTTTTCAATGGTACAATCGAATTGTGAGGCAGATGACTCACAGCCACCATCAACCATAAGGATCGCATATGACATTCGATGTTTCTAAATACTGCATCACCGATGGCAAGAAATTCCGCCTGAAAGATTTTTCCACACTTGATACACCTTTGTACAAGGATAAGAAAGACTACAAGAGCATCCTGAAAAGCAATACCGAGGAGTTGAGTGAACAGCAGAGCATGCTGTATGCTTCCGGCAAGTATTCCCTGTTGGTCATCTTCCAGGCAATGGATGCAGCAGGCAAGGATGGAGCAATCAAACATGTCATGAGTGGGGTCAACCCGCAAGGTTGCCGCGTCCAGAACTTCAAGCAGCCTTCGGCACTGGAGCTGAAACATAATTTCCTGTGGAGGGCCACACTCCCGCTGCCACAGCAGGGCGAAATTGTGATTTACAACCGCTCCTACTACGAAGATGTCCTGGTCAGCCGGGTCCATCCAGAAATCCTGGACGTCGCCAACCTGCCGGATACAGAGTTCGATAAAAGCTTCTGGGATTACCGCTACCAGACAATCCGTAACTTTGAGTTCCATCTGCACCGCAATGGCACCCGTGTCATCAAGTTCTTCCTGCACGTTTCCAAGGAAGAACAGCGTCTCCGTCTGCTGGACAGGATCAACACACCGGAAAAGAACTGGAAGCTGAGTCTCAGCGACTTTGAGGAACGGAAATACTGGAAAGATTACATGGCAGCCTTTGAAAAGGCTATCCAGAATACATCAACACCAGATTCGCCATGGTACTGTGTACCAGCCGATGACAAAGAGAATGCCCGTCTCATTGTTTCTTCGGCGATTCTGAAGACCCTCAAGAACCTCAAGCTTTCTTATCCAAAACCAACGTTGAGCCATAAGAACGAGCTGGAAATGCTCCGCGAAAAACTGGGAAAGTAACTGTTCAGGATTTCCGGCAGAACCACCACGTATGTGGTGGTTTTTTATGCTTTACGGATACCTAAAAACACACTCCTTCCCCAAAAAATATCGAAAATCCAGAAAATTCTTCCTTATATTCAAACAAGTCGTAAATATTTGTATTTAAACGATTTTTCGAGTTAAAATATGGCCATCAACCACGAAGATTGCAAATATTCCCCCATTTTTCAAACAATTTCACCGCGAAAAATGGACATTGCTCCTGCAGAGTTTTCAAAGCTGTGATTTAATAACATCCATCAGATGTCCTGAATACCAAGTCAGGCATCCCAACAAAGAAACAGGCCACGTTGATTGCGTGACCGCTGAACAATTGAATAGAGGAGATAAACATGGCACTCATCAATACGACCATCAAACCATTCAAGACTGAAGCTTACCGTAATGGTGAATTCATCACCGTAACCGACGAAGACCTGAAAGGAAAATGGTCTGTCGTATTCTTCTATCCTGCTGACTTCACTTTTGTCTGCCCAACCGAACTCGGCGACCTGGCAGACCACTACGAAGAATTCCAGAAAATCGGCGTTGAAATCTACTCGGTATCCACCGACACCCATTTCGTCCATAAAGCATGGGCTGATGCCTCCGACACCATCAAGAAAATCCAGTACACCATGCTGGGTGATCCTACCGGCACCATCTCCCGTAACTTTGACGTCATGATTGAAGAAGCTGGTCAGGCACTGCGTGGCACCTTCGTCATCAATCCAGAAGGCGAAATCAAGGTCTGTGAAATCCACGATCTGGGCATCGGCCGTTCCGCAACCGAACTGCTCCGTAAAGTTCAGGCAGCCCAGTTCATTGCAACCCATGACGGTCAGGTCTGCCCTGCATCCTGGCAGCCAGGCGACGAAACCCTGACACCATCCCTGGACCTGATTGGCAAGATCTGATCCGCCCCGTATCGCACGCATACCGCAGGTCAACAGCCTGCGGTATTTTGTCATTGATACCAAGCATTCATCCCAAGCTAACTAAGCCAAGGCATTCCAGATAGGACTCCGCCTTGAAAGGAGAAACAAGCCATGTTGGACAATAATGTAAAAACACAGCTTAAAACCTACTTCACTAAATTGGTCAATCCTGTCACGCTGACTCCATCCGTTGATGACGGTGCAAAATCCAAAGAAATGCTGGAGCTGCTGAATGATCTGGCAGGGTTGTCTGACAAGATTTCCATCGGTGAAAACGGCAACAGTTCCCGCAGACCATCTTTCACCGTCAACCGCCCGGATGGCAGCGCACATATCGAATTTGCCGGTCTGCCAATGGGACACGAATTCACCTCACTGATTCTGGCAATCCTGCAGACAGGTGGTTATCCGCCAAAAATCGAGGCAGACGTCATTGAACAGATCCGTCAGGTTGAAGGCTCCTTTAAATTCGAAGTCTACGTCTCCCTGACCTGCCAGAACTGCCCAGCCGTTGTCCAGGCACTGAATATGATGGCGGCACTGAATCCGAACATCTCCAGCACCATGATTGATGGTTCCCTGTTTCAGGATGAAGTCAAACAGCGGAACATCATGGCAGTCCCAGTTGTCTATCTGAATGGGCAGGAATTCAGCACAGGCCGCATGACAGTCAAAGACGTCCTGGCAAAAATCGATACCGGCAGTGTCAAACGTGAAGCTGAAAAAATCGCGGCCAAAGCACCATTTGATGTACTCGTCATTGGTGGTGGTTCTGCCGCGGCAGCGGCTTCCATTTATGCTGCCCGAAAAGGTATCCGGACCGGTCTCGTCACCGAAAACTTTGGCGGCCAGATTCTGAATACCACGGATATTGAGAACATCATTGCCATCCCGAAAATTGAAGGAACCCACCTGGCATCCATCTATGAGGAAAACCTCCGTAACCATGCGATTGATATCATGACACCCCAGCGTGCCACGAAACTGATTCCCGGCGACCTGATTGAGGTCCAGCTTGAAAGCGGCGCTTCCATCAAGAGCAGAACCGTTATCCTGGCAACCGGCGCAAGCTGGCGTAACATGAATATTCCCGGGGAAGACACTTACATCGGTAAAGGGGTTGCATTCTGTCCCCACTGCGATGGACCGCTCTATAAAGGCAAAGACATTGCCGTCATTGGCGGGGGCAACTCTGCCGTTGAAGCGGCGATTGATCTTGCCGGTATTGCAAAACACGTCTCTGTGCTGATCCGAAGCGACCGGTTGACAGCAGATACCGTGCTGCAGGAAAAAATGCTGTCCCTGAAAAATGTGGCCCTGATCAAACAGGCACAGACCGTCGAGGTCGCAGGCGATGGCATGAAAGTCACGGGGCTTGTTTATCTGGACAAGACAGATAACACCCAGAAGACATTGCCACTGGCGGGTATCTTCGTCCAGATTGGCCAGGTGCCAACAACGGGATGGCTGAAAGACAGTCCTGTCAAACTCAACGAAAAACAGGAAATTGAAGTCGACGTCTATAACAGGACATCTGTTCCTGGCGTCTTTGCGGCCGGTGATGCCTCTTCATCCCCATATAAACAGATTGTCATTGCACTGGGTGATGGGGCAAAAGCATCCCTGAGCGCCTTTGACTACCTCATCCGACATTGATACCATCAGCCATAGATAGGCTTTTGTAAAAGCTGCGCCCATGGGACTGCTCTGTTTTTTCAAGCGGCTCCTTGGGCGGATTCAACGGAAAGGAATCACTATGGCACCAGAAACCATCGAACAGAAAATCGCCCGTGCTGCAGATATCATCTGTCAGGCGGATGGCATTCTGATTGCAGCAGGTGCGGGCATGGGAGTTGATTCCGGCCTCCCTGACTTCCGGGGTGATCAGGGGCTCTGGAAAGCCTATCCAAAACTGGGACAGAACCGCATCTCTTTCGTTGAGATTGCCAATCCCAATGCCTTTGAAGACAATCCACGCCTTGCCTGGGGCTTCTATGGACACCGTCTCAACAGCTACCGCAACATCACGCCCCATGAGGGATTCCATATCCTGAAACGCCTGGCATCTGGCAAGAAACACGGCTGTTTCGTCTTTACCAGCAATGTCGATGGACAATTCCAGAAAGCGGGGTATGACAGTGACCGTATTGTCGAATGCCATGGCTCCATCCATCATATCCAATGTACGGGGCCCTGCACCCGTGGCATCTGGGAAGCAAAAATGACGGTCGATGTGGACGAGGAGAACTGCGCACTGTTATCCCCATTGCCGATCTGTCCAGAATGTCACAACCTTGCACGCCCCAACATCCTGATGTTCAACGACTGGGGATGGATATCTGACCGCACTGAACTGCAGTATGACAACCTTCATAAATGGCAGTCACAGGTTGAGAACCTTGCCATCATTGAAATGGGTGCCGGTATTCACGTGCCAACCGTCCGCAGAACCAGTGAATCTTTTGATGTGCCCATCGTCCGCATCAATCCAGCCTATCCCGAAATACCATACCAAAAACGGGATGTCGGTATTCCGCTTGGTGCCCTGGATGCATTGACCCAGATTGAAAACCGGCTGAAACAACAGATCTGAAATATCATCACAAAGCACTCTTTTAAATACCCTAAATTCCCTATAATTTAGGGTATTTTAGATTTTTATTTACCTTATAATATTCGAAGCTTAATGATTGATAAGGAGATTCTTCATGTGGATTATGCTGAACGACAGTTTCTTTTCCATTGTAAAAAAAGACTGCGCTGATGATGAACTGCGTGTCTATGCAAGACGCCCAAACGATATTCAACAGACCTTTGGAGAAATCCAGGTTCAGGAAAATCCAGACAACGATTACCGATACAGCGCCATCGTCAAGAAAACTCTGGTCAACAAAGCCCTCAATGAACGTATCAATACCATTGATTACGGTGACTTTGAAGAGTCCATCCAAGGGAACGACCTTCAAAGAGCCTACTCAGGTGTCTGGCGTGATATGGAAGGCATTCAGGTCGGCGGAGCCTTTGCACGCCATCAGAAACGCAGCAGACTGCTCGGCAACAGCAGCTACTGATTAAAAAAATCCTCTTGATTGAAATCGACCAAGGGGATTTTTTGTAATACAACACCAGACAGTTCAATTCACCTGCACCCGATACCGCAACACGGTCTTTCCATGAGCGGGCACGGTTACTGCCCAGACAACCGTGCCATCCTCGGTACGATGTGTCTGGTTTTCATCGAGAATCCTACTGTTTCCAGGCATCGGCTCAACCACTTTCACCGTCACGGCATGATTTTCTGCATTGGCCAGCGTCAGTTCCCATCCTGTCACTGTCTGGCGGATTTTTTCCTGCCCCTTTTCCAGCACATGCTGCTTGAAAGATGTCTGCTTCCGCACCATCATCACATCAAACGCTTCTCCCAATGCCAGACGGACCTTGCCATCAACCGGCGTATGCTGGATATTGCCCGCACCAATCAGCTGACGGTTCCCAGAAGAATCCTCCTGATAGAAACGGATGCCCCCCGCAGGCAATGGCATCCCCAGGCCATCATGCTTCGTATTGCTGAAATTCAGCCAGATGCCGGCATGAACAGGTTCTGATGCGCCCCCCTGACTGGACTGATAGGCCCACGCATTACCATTGACGATATATTCCTTCACCACTTTCACGCGGTCCGATGACAGTAAACGGTAACGCGCGGTCTGACTGTTCAGCACATTGACTTTTTCCGGCAGGGTATACAGATGATAATCGGCAAAAGACGCCTCAGAAGCCGTATCATTCACCATCATATTCTCAGTAGCAGCCCGGCTTGCTTTCATCATCGCCATCATCGGCATATGGCGGTATACCTGATTCTGCCGCCCTGCCATCAACTGCACCGTGGCATCACGGTAATCCACGCCACTCTGATTGCCAATAACCGCCCACGAGGCCAGCGACATCGAGCGGTCTCCCGATTCAATCACCGCAGTATAGTCTGCATTCCATGAGAGTCCCCCTGTCAGGTAATCGAATACCACATGCTGGCTGCCGCCTGAGCCCCCCTGCAGGTCCAGCATCAGGACAGGAGAAGGATATAAACCGGATGGCACCTTATCAAAAACAATCCTGTCTGTTGAAACCGTTTCAATATGCCCATCCACCTGAACAATGGCCCCTCCGCTCATCGACAGCAGTTTGGCACGCCGCTGAATCTCCTGACCGGTAGCTGGATTGGTACGGATCAATGTCACATCCTTGCCAATGTAGGCCTTCATCAGGTTTTCCGGAGTCAACAGTGACGAATTGAAAGTTGCACCAGACAACCTGAGACGGGAATTGGATTCCAGCATCAATGTTTCTGACTGGATCTGCTCACTGACATCATGGACAACCAGATTGAACCGGCCTGATCCAGTCTGGACATGACGGGCATCACGCACCAATGTCTGCCCCTGCTCATAAACAGTCAGTGACAGTCGGCTACGGTCTGCACTTGCGGTATCGAAAGTCTTGGCGGAAACGGAAGGCACTGCAAACGAGCAGCAGGCTGCCAGCAAGGCAATAGGAAAACAATGACGCAGCTTCACGGGAACTCCTGAGGAATGACACTGACTGCATTATCAATGATGCCATCTCCTGACGCAAAGTGAATTACATTTTGAAAATAATGCCTGAATTCCCTACATCTTTGCCAAGGGAACTTCATAAGCAAATGGCAGACCCAGACGGATCTGCCATGCCATATCAGGAAAAGTCTGCTGATTATGCCGCCGCCAATGCCTGATCAAGATCAGCCAGCAGGTCATCGATATTTTCGATACCGACAGACAGACGGATCATATCTTCACTGACACCTGCTTTCGCCAGTTCAGCTGGGTTAAGCTGACGATGGGTTGTTGATGCAGAATGGGTAATCAGTGAACGGGTATCACCGATATTAACCAGACGGGTGAAAAGGTTAACAGCATCGAGAACTTTTGCTCCGACTTC